>JBEHXY010000132.1:0-9141 GCA_048498455.1 Planctomycetota bacterium
TACCGGGCGGTGCTGGCGAATCTGTCGGGGAAGCATGAGGAGGAGGCCAAGGCGCGGGAGACGGCGCTGGGGCCGTGGAAGAGCAACCCGGAGGTGGATTACCTGATCGGGTGGAAGCTGTCGCAGAATTACCGGTTCAAGGAGGGGGCGGCGTATCAGCGGCGGGCGCTGGCGTTTGTGCCGGACTATCTGCCGGCGAAGGGGCAGTTGTGCCAGGATTTGCTGCGGCTGGCGCAGGATGAGGAGGGGTGGAAGCTGGCGGACGAGGTGTTCAAGGCGGATCCTTATGATGCGACGGCGTACAACCTGGTGACGCTGCGGGATCACATCGCCAAGTTCAAGGTGATCGCGACGCCGCATTTCCAGGTGCGGATGGATGCGGGGGAGGCGGAGATTTACGGGGCGCGGGTGACGGAGATGCTGGAGCGGGAATACGCCAAGATGACGGCGAAGTATGGGGTGAAGCTGGCGGGGCAGACGCACATCGAGATTTTTCCGGAGCAGAAGGACTTCCAGATTCGCACGTTCGGCATGCCGATGGGGGAAGGGTTCCTGGGGGTGTGTTTCGGGCCGGTGGTGACGATGAACAGTCCGGCGGCCCTGGCGGCGCATCCGGAGAACTGGGAAGCGATTCTGTGGCACGAGTTCTGTCACTCGATCACGCTGAGCAAGACCAACAATAAGATGCCGCGGTGGCTGAGCGAGGGGATCTCGGTTTACGAGGAGAAGCAGGAGAACCGGACGTGGGGGCAGGTGATGACGCCGGCGTATCGCGACCTGGTGCTGGCGGGGAAAGCGACGCCGGTGAGCAAGTTGACGAGCGCGTTTCTGCGGCCACCGTCGGGACTGCATTTGATGTTTGCGTACTACGAGTCCTCGGTGGTGGTGGACTACATTGACCGGCGCTGGGGGCCGGCGGCGCTCAATGCGGTGCTGGAGGACCTGGGCAACGATGTGCCGATCAACGCGGCGTTGGCGCGGCACACGGAGCCGATCGAGCAGCTGGACGCGGATTTTGCCGAGGCGATGAAGCGGCTGGCGGAGGGGCTGGCGCCGGAGGCGGACTTGTCGGATGTGGAAGTGCCCGACGATGCGCCCAGTGCGGCGTTTGCGGCGTGGAATAAAGAGCATCCGGCGAACTTCTGGGGGTTGATGGGGGAGGGGCGGGCGCTGCTTCGGGAGCGGAAGTTCGCCGAGGCCCAGGGAGTGCTGGAGCGGGCGTCGCGGCTGTATCCCGGCTATGCGCAGGGGAACGACTCGCCCTGGTCCTACCTGGCGGCGGCGTATCGGGGGACGGGCGATGTGGCCAGGGAGCGGGAGGCGCTGGAGAAGTTCCTGGGGTTGAGTTCGGATTCGCTGGCCGGGCGGGAGCGGTTCCTGGAAATTGCCGCGGGAGAGAAGGATTGGGAGGCGGTGGAGAAGGTGGCGGGGGATTTTCTGGCGATCAACCCGCTGGTGGCGACGGGACACAAATATCTTGCGGAGGCGGCGGCGGCGATGGGGGACCGGGCGGTGGCGATGGAGGAGCGGCGGACGCTGCTCAAGGTAGATCCGGTGGGGCGGGTGGAGAATCACTTTCAATTGGGGCGGCTGCTGTATGAGGAGAAGCAGTTGAAGGAGGCACGGCGGGAAGTGGTGCTGGCGCTGGAGGACGCGCCGCGCTATCGGGAGGCGCACCGGCTGCTGCTGAAAATTGTGGACGAAATGGGGGAGGCCGCGGGAGCCGATGGCGGCGTGACGACGCAGCCGGCGGCAACGATGGAGGGGGAATTGGAGTTGAAAGGCAATCCGCAATGAGCCGTCGCTGAACAGGATGCACACGGATTCTTAAAAACTTGAAACGCACGGGTTTTCGGAAAAGGTGAATAGGGAGGGTGGACTTACTTTGAGGAGCTGCTGGTGAGTGAAACTGTGACGGGGACGTTTGAGAGCGAGAAGAAGGCGGTGGAGATGTTGCGGGGGGCCCGGGAGCGGATTTTGAAGGAGCTTTCGAAGGCGGTGGTGGGGCAGAACGAGGTGGTGGAGCAGTTGCTCTATGCGCTGTTTTCCGGCGGGCACTGCCTGATCACCGGGGCGCCGGGCCTTGCCAAGACGTTGCTGGTGCGGTCGATCGCGCAGATTTTTCATCTCAAGTTTGCGCGGATCCAGTTCACGCCGGATTTGATGCCCGCGGACATCACCGGGACCGAGATCCTGGAGCAGGAGGAGGGGGGCAAGCGGCGGATGGTGTTTGTGCGCGGGCCGATCTTCGCCAACGTGCTGCTGGCGGATGAAATCAACCGCACGCCGCCCAAGACGCAGGCGGCGCTCCTGGAGGCGATGCAGGAATACCAGGTGACGGCGGCGGGCGAGCGTTATGCCCTCGAGGAGCCGTTTTTCGTGCTGGCGACGCAGAACCCGATCGAGATGGAAGGGACCTATCCGCTGCCCGAGGCGCAGCTCGATCGCTTCATGTTCAACGTGGTGATCGACTACCTGCCGGAGAACGATGAGGTGACGGTGGTGACGCGGACGACTGCGGGCAAGCCCAAGCCGATCGAGCCGCTCTTTTCCGGCGAAGATGTATTACGCTTCCACGAAATTGTGCGGAAGGTGCCGATCGCGGAGGACGTGGTGCGGTACGCGGTGCGGCTGGCGGCGGCGAGCCGTCCGTCGAACAAGGAAGCGCCGGGGTTCGTGAAGGAGTGGGTGAGCTGGGGAGCGGGGCTGCGGGCGGCACAGTTCCTGGTGCTGGGGGGGAAGGTGCGGGCGCTCCTGGCGGGGCGGGCGCATGTGTCGTCGCAGGACATCAGGGCGCTGGCGCATGCGGTGCTGCGGCATCGCATCCTGGTGAATTACCGCGCGGAGGCCGAGGGGGTCAGCGTGGAGCAGGTGATCACGCGGCTGCTGGAGACGGTGAGCGCCCCTTCCGGGGCTTGAGTTTCGAGTTTTGAGTTTCAAGTTTCGAGACCTTCTATGGCTGTAGCGGGGACCAACGCGTCGCGGTTTATTGATCCGGTGGTGTTGATGCGGATCAAGAGTTTGCAGATGCGCGCCCGCATTGTGGTTAACGGGTTCATGTCGGGGCTGCACCGCTCGCCGCACCATGGGTTTTCGGTGGAGTTTTCGGAATACCGGGAGTATTCGCCGGGGGACGATCCGCGGCACCTGGACTGGAAGCTCTTTGCGCGCTCCGACCGCTACTACATCAAGCGCTTCGAGGAAGAGACCAACCTGCGCTGCACGCTGGTGGTCGACATGTCGCGCTCGATGGGTTTTTCCTCGATCCCCTACACGAAGGTGGATTACGCCCGCACCACGGCGGCGACCCTGGCTTATTTTCTCGCCGCACAGCGCGATGCGGCGGGGCTGGTGACCTTCGACCAGGAAATCGCGGATTTCGTGCCCGCACGGTATCGGCCGGGACATCTGCACCGGTTGATGGTGTGCCTGGAACGGGCGGTGGCGGGGAGTTCGACGGACGTGAGCAAGCCGCTGGAGCAGGTGGCGGCGACGGTGCGCAAGCGCGGGATGATTGTGCTGATTTCCGATTTGCTCACGCCGGTGGAGGTGTTGCGGACGCGGCTGGGCTTTCTGCGGTCGCAGGGGCACGAGGTGGTGATATTGCGGGTCCTCGATCCGGCGGAGATCGATTTCGGCTTCGACAAGGCGGCGACGTTTGTGGACCTGGAGACCGGCAAGGACCTGTACATCGATCCCGTCAGCGCGCGGGCCATGTACAAGGACAACTTTGCAAAGCACGCGGAGGGGCTGGAGAAGCTGTGCCGCGACCTGGGGGTGCAGTTGTATGGTTTGACGACATCGCGTCCGCTGGAACTGGCGTTGTTTGATTTCCTGCAATCGCGGGCCCATGCGGGGCGGCTGGTGTTTCGGGCGCGGGGGAACGGCTGATGGGCTTGTTGGCGCCTTTGTACATCGCGGGGTTTGCGGCCATTGCCCTGCCGATTCTGTTTCACCTGATAAGGCGTGCGCCGCAGGGAAAGGTGCAGTTCAGCTCGCTGATGTTCCTGCAGGCCTCGCCGCCGCGGCTGACCAAGCGTTCGCGGCTGACGAACATCCTGCTGCTGATTTTGCGGGCGTCCGCGTTTGTGCTGCTGGCGCTGGCCTTTGCCCGCCCCTTCCTGCACCACGGGCCGGACCTCGACCTGTTCAACACCAGCGGCCGGCGGATGGCCCTCCTGGTCGATGTGTCGGCAAGCATGCGGCGCGGCGACCTCTGGAAACAGGCCCAGCAGCAGGTAGAGAGCGTGCTGGCGGATGTGACGCCGGCCGACGAAGTGGAGCTGCTGCTGTTTGATACCAAAACGCGGCCGGCAATGAGCTTCCGCGAATGGAACGAGACCGCGCCCGGCCAGCGCGTGGCGCTGATGCGGGCGCGCTTTGCCGAGTCGCAGCCGACCTGGATGGGCACCAACCTGGGCGATGCGATTGCCACGGCGGCAGACAGCGTATCGGAGTCGCCCGGGGCATCGGCGGGCGGCGCCGGCGATACACCTGCAGCGGCAGGAACCGGCGGCGCCAGCGGCGCGGGACCGGCGGGCGGGCACGTGGTGCGGCAGGTGGTGCTGGTGTCCGATCTTCAGCAGGGGGGCCACGCAGAAACGCTGCAGGGCCATGTGTGGCCCAAGGGGGTGCTGCTGGAGGTGCGGCCGGTGGCGGACAAGGCCCACGGCAACGCGGCCTTGAGCTGGGTGAAACAGGCGGACCCGGAGCTCGGCAAGCCGACGACGGATGTGCGGGTGCGGGTGAGCAACGAGGCGGATTCGCCGGTGGAGCAGTTCACGATGGCGTGGGCGGATGCGCGCGGGACCGTGGCGGACACGCGTCCCGCCACCACCGAAGCTGCGACGCAAGGGGCCGGTGAGCAGGGGGGCGTGGAGCAGGGAGTGTACGTGGCGGCGGGGCGGTCGGTGATCGTGCGGCTGAAGCGGCCGGGCGGGGCGGCGGGGCTGGCCGCGGATCGCCTCGTGTTGCGCGGCGATTCATCGGATTTTGACAACGTGCTGTATGTGGCGCCGCCGCGGGCGGAATCGATGAAAGTCGTCTTCCTCAGCGGCGGGACGGGCAACGAAGGGGACGATCGGGCCGACGATCCCAACGGCCTGCGCTACTACCTGCAAAGCGCGCTTGCCGACACGCCGGCGCGAAAGGTGGTGTTTACCGGGGCAGCCGCCGGCGGGGCGCTGGCGGCCCAGGACCTCGCCAACGCGCGGCTGGTGGTGGTGGCCGGACCGCTCGCGGAGCCGGCGCTCTCCGCGGTGCGGGCCTTTGCCGAGGCCGGCGGCGAAGTGCTGGTGGTGATGCGTGATGAAGCGACCGCGCAGGCGGCGGCGGGGCTGCTGGGCGCGGGCACGCAGGTGCGCGAGGCCCCCGGCGGCAACGGCAGCTTTGCGCTCCTCGCGCGGGTCGAACTCAACAATCCGTTGTTCGCGCCTTTCGCCGAGGCACGCTTCGCCGACTTCACGAAAATTCACTTCTGGAAGCACCGCACCGTCAAACCCGGGGCCGCCGAGGTGCAGGTGCTGGCGAGTTTTGACAATGGCGATCCTTTCCTTCTCGAACGGGGCGTGGGCACCGGGCGGATCCGCGTCATGACCAGCGGCTGGCAGCCGGCCGACAGCCAGTTGGCGCTCTCCACGAAATTCGTTCCGCTGATGGAAGGCTTCCTGCGGCGGCCCGAGGAGGGTGCGGCCGGTGGGGCGGAGGGGCAGGTGACCGTCGGCGAGCCCCTGACGATCTCCCCCAATGGCGCCCTGGCACGCTCGGTGATCACCCCCGCCGGCAAGCGCGTGGAGCTCAAGGCCGGGGCCAGCGCTTTCGACGCCACCGACCAGCCCGGCATTTACAAGGTGGTCACCGCGGCCACGGAGACGCCGGTGGCGGTGAACCTCGCGGCGGATGAGTCGCGCACGGCCGCCATGACGCCCGCCGATCTGGAGCGCTGGGGGGCCAAACTGGGCACCGGAAAGAAGACCGCCGACGAGGTCTCCGAGGAACGCCGCCTGATGGCCGGAGAGCTGGAAAACCGGCAGAAATTGTGGCGCTGGCTGATCCTTACTGTGTTAGGATTATTGGCTCTGGAAACGGTGGTGGCAGGGGTGGTTGCGCGTCGGACGCGGAAAGAACAGGTGACCGCATGACCAGGACTCACACCGGCACGGGAACCCCCACGGAAAACCGCGTCGACGATCGGCAGTTGCGGGGGGAACTCGAGCGCGTGCGGAGCGCCTACCGGCGGCTCTTGTGGTGGGGCGGCATGGCGCTGGGATGGGGCGCCGGCGCACTGGTCGCGGTGGGGGGGTATGGCTATCTGCACAACTGGGCGCCCGATGCGGTGTGGGGGCCGCTGGTGCTGGCGCCGCTGCTGGCCGGGGTGCTCACGCCGGCGCTCATCGGCGCGCGGCGGCGGCTCGATGACCCCTTCTGGCTGGCGCGAAAAATCGAAGGTCGCTACCCGGAACTCGACACCCGCCTGCTGGCCGCGATCGATCCCCAGCCCGCCTCCACGGGCTTCCTGCAGCAGATGGTCGTCGATGAAGCGGCGGCCCACGCGCAAAAGAACGGCTGGACCTCCATTGTGCCGGCCGGAAAGCTGCGCGTCGCGCAGATGCTGCACTGGGCCGCCGTCGGCGTGTGCGCGGCCGTGGTCGTCGGCCTGCTGGTGGAACTCAAACGCAACGGCGGCCACCTGCGCGTGCCGGGGGCGACCGGCAGGGCCGAAGCGCTGGCGCCTTTTGAGATCAAGGTGGAACCCGGCGACGCCGCGGTCGAGCGCGGCACGCCGCTGCTGGTGATGGCGCGCTTCGGGGTCAAGCGATTGCCCAGCGAGGTGACCCTGGTGGCCCGCGACGGGGAGGGACACCTGCAGGAATATGACATGAGCAAGTCGCTCGACGATCCGCTCTTCGCGGGCCGGGTGCCGGCGGTGAGCAAGGATCTCGAGTACGCCGTCAAGTATGGCCAGACGCAGACGCCCTGGTACAAGGCGACGGTGTTCGATTACCCGGAGCTCAAGCAGGCCGACGCGAACTTGAAATATCCGGACTTCACGAAGCTTCCGGAAAAGACGATCGAAGACACGCGCTCGGTCACCGCGGTCGAAGGGACCAGGGCGACCTTCACGCTGCATCTCAACAAGTCGGTGGCCGATGCCAGGCTGCTGCCGGTGGTCAAAGGGGCCGCGGCCACCCAGCCGGCGCCGCCGGCGGTGACGCTGGAAAAAGATCCCGCCGATCCCACCCTGTATCGCGCCACGATCAACCTGAAAACGTCGCAGAAATTCGCCCTGGCCCTCGTGGACAGCGACAAGCGGACCAACCGCGATCCCGCCGAACTCACCATCAACGTCACCCAGAACAAAGCGCCCGACGTCAAAATGGTCTTCCCCGGCCACGATGTGGACGTCTCCCCGCTCCAGGAACTCACCCTTCGCGCCAGCGTCTGGGACGACTTCGGCGTGACCCGCGTCGGGATCACCTACGGCATCGCCGGCCAGGAACCGGTGGACGTGGTGCTCGGCGAAAATCTCAGCAGCAAGGACGCCAAGGACCGCAAGGAAATCTCCAGGCTGATCTCGATGGAGGCGCTCAAGGCGCAGCCCGACCAGCTCCTGAGCTATCACTTCTGGGCGGAAGACATCGGGCCCGACGGCAAGGTGCGCCGAACCTCCAGCGACATGTTCTTCGCGGAGGTGCGGCCGTTTGAAGAAATCTACCGCCAGGGCCAGCAGCCCACGGCGGAGCAGGAAGCGCAGCGTCAGCAGCAACAGCAGCAGGGCCAGAACCAGAACGCCGACCGTGCCGAGCAGATGGCCGAGACGCAGAAGCAGATCATCGCCGCCACCTGGAGGGTGATCCGCCGCGAGGAATCACTGGACAAGCCCAGCGACCAGTTCACGCCGGATGTGAACCTGCTCAAAGACTCGCAGGCCAAGGCGCGCGAGCAGGCCTCGGGCATGTCCGAACGGGTGACCGATGCCCGCTCCAAGCTGTTCCTGCAGTCGGCGCTCGATGACATGCAGTCCGCGGCCGACAAGCTCGGGGAAGCCGTCGCCGCGGGCGGGCCCGGCGTGAAGGGCCTCACCGGCGCCCTCTCCGCGGAACAGGCGGCCTACCAGGACCTTCTGAAGCTGCGGGCCCGCGAGCACGATGTGGTGCGCGGCCGCCAGCAGCAGCAGGGGCAGCAGTCAGCGTCCAGCGCCGCGCAGCGCCGCCAGCAGCAGCTCGACCAGCTCGATCTCAACAACGAGCAGAACCGTTATGAAACCCAGCGCCAGGCGCAGAACCAGCAACAGCAGCAGTCGCCCAACGATCCCCAGCAGCAGGAGGCCCGCCAGGTGCTCTCGCGCCTGCGCGAACTCGCCCAGCGGCAGGAAGACCTCAACCGCCAGATGAAGGACCTGCAGGCGGCGCTGCAGAAGGCCCGCGATCAGCAGCAGCAGGAGGAGCTCCAGCGACAGCTCGCCCGCCTGCGCGACCAGCAGCAGCAGCTCCTCCGCGATACCGACGAACTCCGTGACCGCATGGACCAGCCCGCAAACCAGGAGCAGATGGCCGACGCCCGACAGCAGCTCGAGCAGACCCGCGAAGACGTGCGCAAGGCCGCCGAGCAGTTGAACCAGCAGAAAGTGCCGGAGGCCACCGCCGCGGGCCAGCGCGCCCAGGAAGGCCTCTCCAACCTGCGCGACGAGGTGCGCAAGCAGGCCGCCGGGCAGTTTACCGAGGCCATGAACACCCTGCGTGAGCAGGCCAGACAGCTCGATGAAAACCAGCAGGCGCTCTCCGAAAAACTCTCCGCGGCCGAGGGGGCCGCGACCCGCCCGGCCACCGGCCTGCGCGACAACACCGCGCAGCAACGCCAAGCCCTCGCCGGCCAGCTCGACCAGCAGCAAAAACAGCTCGCCGGCCTGACAGACGGTATGAAAAAGACCATCGAGCAGGCCGAAACGCCCGAGCCCCTGCTCTCCAAGCAGCTCTATAACACCCTGCGGCAGGCCGCGCAGGCCCAGCCGGAAAAGGCCCTCGACACGACCAGGCAAATGGTGGGACAGGGATTGTTGCCCGAGGCCCGCAAGAGCGAAGCCGACGCCGGCCGCGCCATTTCGCAGCTCCGCCAGGGCATCGATCAGGCCGCCACCAGCGT
>JBEHXY010000133.1:0-9140 GCA_048498455.1 Planctomycetota bacterium
GTTGCGCCGGCTGCCCAGCGATTGAGAGTCATATTCCACGTTCGTCAGCGTGCCCGCGGCGACATTGTCGCGCTTCTGATTGAATCCCGTCGGCGGATCGGGAAAAGCTCGCTTGTCATCAGGCGCCAGCTCAATGGGCCCGCCGAACGCGCCACCCGCGCCCCGGCCAGCGGGAGTGGTCGCCGCCGGCCGCGTGTTCGACGCCGCGGGCTGCGTCCCCTGGGCGAAGCAGGAGGCGGTGATGGCGGCTGTCACAACAATAACACCCATTCGTTGGATCATTTCATGAACTCCACCACCGTGTACTTGCTTTGCACAAGAAAACCCGACGACGCAATAACGCTCTTCATTTCGCCTCATCACCGCCGCGGCGGGTCGGGCAACTGGCTCGCAGGGCGCGTCGTTAACGTCTGAAGCTGGTCCATCACAAAAATCGAGGGAGCCGGGCTGCCGTCACGGTTCCACATGCCATTGCCGCCGCTTCCCTCGGGAGCCCAGTAGAACACGCCGAGGCACCCCACCCGCTTGGCCGTGTTCACCAGATCCGCCATGAACTGCAGCTGCCCCTGTTGCGAAGCCGGCCAGGTCATGTAGGGAGGTGTCAGCCGCCCGCCCTGCGGATACCCCGTCTCCACCACCATCGTCGGTTTACCGAACCGCTTCCGCGACGCAAGAACATTCTCCTGCAGTCCCGACAGGGTTCCGTGATACCGCGGATAGTAACTCTGGCCGATGATGTCATACACCACCCCCGCATTCTGCAGATGGTCGAAAAACCATTGCGTGATCGGCCAGTCTCCGCCGCAATCAATGTGAATGACAATCTTCGGCTGCGTGTCCCCCGAAGCTTCGCGCACCGCTTTCACGCCCGCCTTGAGGAACCGCGTGAAGTGGTCCCACTGTGCGGCGTCGTCATACGGATCCGGCAGCGGCTGGATTGCCCCGGCGTCCGTCTTGACGCTCGATGAAGGAACCTTCACGTGCCCCAGCGGCCACAACATCCCCCCCGTGATCTCGTTGCCCACCTGCACCATCTCCGGCATCGCCCCCGCCGCCTTTAGCTGCGTGATGACCTCTTTCGTGTGCTCGGCGACGTGCTTCTCAATGTCCTCAACCTGCTTCTCAAGAACCGCCGGATCTTTGCTCGGCATTTCCCCCTCGCGCCAAGCCACCGGCGTCTCCTGGTGCTGCGGGTCTGCCCACGTGTCGGAATAGTGGATGTCCAGCAGGAACGTTCCCCCCGCCGCCTTGATCTGCTTGGCCAGTTCAATCGTGTTTTCCAAAGAATTGTTGGGAGCCCGCCGCACCGGCGACACAAACACGCGCAGCCGGAAAGCGTTCCAGCCGTGCGCCTTCATAATCGAAATCTCGCTGCCCGGAACGCCATTCTCCTGGTAGTTGCCCCGCCGCCCTCCGGTCAAACCGGACACATCCGCACCCAGGTACCAGGGCGCAGGCGCACTTGCCGCCGCTGCATGCGGCCGTGACGAAGACGCCTCCGTGCACGCGCCCACGGCCGCCGCCGCCAACACCATGGCCATGGAAACGAGAATCCTGCGTGCCGCCATTCGGCTCCTCCATGAGTTTCGACCGCCGCGCCGCTCCCAATGCCATCATGATCGCCGGCGCGGGAAGCCGCCAGCATCGCCACCACAGCGCGTCGCCCGTTACATCGCTCCCCACGCTCTCACCGTGACGAAAAAAATATCCGCCTTCCAAAATCCACGAAATTCCCCGTCACGCCCACCCCGCGTGCCACGATTCCTTGGTGGCAGTACATTGGACGTGCGTTGGAGAACGTACGTCTGAACAAACGACCTCCAGGCAGGATGAACATGGCCGTCTCCCCCAGCGAAGCCGTTGCCCGCGCATGGGTGCTCGCCCAACCGATCGTGGATGCCTTCATCTCCTCCGCCGTGCGCAATCACGCCGACACCCAGGATATTCTTCAGGATGTCGCCGTTGCCATCCTCGACGGCCATTCCGTTCCTCCCACCGATCGCGATTTCATCGCCTGGGCCATCGGCATCGCCCGCCACAAGATCGCCGACCACTTCCGGCGCAACGGCCGCCGCCACCTCGTCATGGCCGACGACGTGCTGCAGAATGTCGCCGACGCCTTCACCGCGCACGCCGACATGTGGACCGCCGAAAGCCACGCCCTTGAGCATTGCCTCCACCGTGTGAAGGGCGACCCCAAGTATCTTCTGGATCTCCGTTACCGAGAAGGACATTCGCCCCAGGAAATCGCCCGCCGCCTCGGCCGCACCTCCGAGGCCGTCCGAGCCTCCCTCCTGCGTGTCCGGAAAAGCCTCCGTGAATGCATCGAACGACGCCTCGGGCGCTCCCGCGAACTCTCCCCCTCAGGAGGCGACTGATGGACCCCGAACGCCTCATCAGCGATTACCTCGACGACGCCCTCACCCCCGAGGAAATCGCTGCCCTTTTCGACTGGATCCGCAGCGACCCGGACAACGCCCGCCAATTCGCCAGCGCCGCGTTCCTCCACCGCCGCTTGCAGCACCGGCTCTCCGCCATGCGCCTCCTTGAGGAAAACGCGGGTCTGGCCAACGCCAGCCTCGACGATCCGTCCACATGCAATGCCCCGCATCCTGCCGCCGCGTCCGGGCAGCAAACGCAGAATGCGCCCGCCCTGCCTGAGCCTGCTCCTGTTGCGCAGCCTCGCGCCCCTCGCTCGATTCCGAACCGCTGGCGCATCTCGGCCATTGCCGCCGCGCTCCTCTTGATCATCAGCGTACTCACGTTCATCGCCTGGCCACGTCCATCCCCGGCGCGCCTGCTCGCCACGGAAAATGCCGCTTGGGCAAGCGGCATCGCGCCCCCAAAAGCCGGGGACCGCCTTGCTAATATCCCCTTCGTCCTTAATTCCGGTCTCGTCAAACTTGGCTTCGACAACGGCAACCAGGTGATTATCGAAGGTCCCGCCCGCTTCACCGTGGCCGATGCCCAAGCCATGACCCTCGATCAAGGCGCCCTCACCGCCATCATCACCAGCGCCGGCCGCGGCTTCAGCGTCTCCACCCCCGCCGCCCGCGTGACCGACCTCGGCACCGAGTTCGGCGTGCGAACATCCCCCGCCGCTACCCGCGTTATCGTCTTCCGTGGAAAGGTGCGCGTCGATGCCGCCAGTGCCCCTCCGCGCGAACTCTCCGCGGGCAGCGCGCTCGATGTTGCCCCGGCAGGCATCACCTCCGCCCCCTTCGACCCCACACCCTTTACACGCACCATGGCCGCAGATCTCCGCCCGCTCGACCTCGTCGACCTTCTCGCCGGTGGCGATGGAACCGGCTCCGCCTCCGGCATCGGCATCGACGCCGCCACCGGCCGCGCCAATGAAATACAAGCCGTCACCATCCGGAAAGGTGACCGCCGCTACGTCCGCATCAACGACCGTCCCGCCCTCGACGGCTGCTTCATCCCCGGCGGCAAAATGCCCGTGGATTCCGCGGGCCACCTCTTCACCTTCCCCGCCACCACCCTCGTCAGCTACGGACTCGTGTGGGCCGGTCCAAACATTCCCTGGGAAGGCGAACTCCAAATCGCCACTACCCTCCCCGACGATGCCGCCACGCCCACCCCGCGCGTTCTCGTCATGCACAGCAACAACGGCATCACGCTCAACCTCGATGCCATCCGGGCCCTGCACCCTCGCCGCACACTCACCGCCTTTCGCGCCCGCGTCGGCAACAGCTATCGTCCCGCCACCCCTGACGCCGGCCCTGCCCACCCCCTCGCCTCCATCCACCTGGTCGTCGACGGCATCGCCCGCTTCGAGAACCGCGCCTTTGCCAACACCGATCTCCCCTTCGAAGCCGCCTGCACCCTTTCCGATAACGACCACTTCCTCACCCTCGCCACCACCGACGGCGGCGACGGCAACGCCTGTGACTGGGTCCTCTGGACTCACCCGGAAATCTCCGTCGAACCGCGCGGAGAATGAGAGCTGCTCCCATTGAAAGCAACCTACGGTTGCACTCCAATGTTGCGAAAGATCCAACCTGTGCGGAAAAGACCATTTTGGCGCATCGGGCCATTTGAAATATTTGCCGTCACGCGGCAGTACCAGAAAACGATTTGTGAGTGACCTCATGTCTGTGCCACGGTCGGTGGCAGGAAACCAGGATCAACCGGAAAGGGACCCTCCTATGAAACGCTCGCTTGCATTCGCGTCGCTGCTGATGGCGGCGCAGTTGTCGTTCGGCCAGTCGGCAACCCAGCCGGCCGTCGAGGACTTCAAAACATCCCCCTCTGCGGCCATCGGGCGGACCTATCCCCAGGTCAACTCGGAAGGCCGTGCCCGCTTCCGCGTGCACGCCCCCGACGCCCACAGCGTGCGGGTGAACCTCGGCGGCGGAACGGTGCTGACCAAGGGGGAAGACGGCTTCTGGACCGGCACGACCGCCCCGCTGGACCCGGGATTCCATTTTTACCAGCTCAACATCGATGGGGCGGAAGTCGCCGACGACACCAAGATGTACTACGGGGCCGGTCGCTGGGGCAGCGCGGTCGAAGTTCCCGAGAAAGGGGTGGACTTCTTCGACGCCAAGGAAGTTCCGCATGGTCAATTGCGCGAGGTTCCCTTCTACTCCAAGCTGCAAAACTCCTGGCAGCGTTGCTTCGTGTATACGCCGCCCGATTATGACACGAATGCCGGCGCCCGCTATCCCGTGCTGTACCTCCAGCATGGCGCCGGCGAAGACGAGACCGGCTGGGGCAACCAGGGCCATGCGAATCTCATCCTCGACAATCTGATCGCCGCCGGCAAAGCGCGGCCAATGATCCTCGTGATGAACAACGGGGGCGGATCGACGCTGTTCGGCCCTGCGGCGGCGGGACGCGGCGCCGGGGGCCGCGGTGGGGCTGGAGGGCGCGGAGGCGCGACGGCAACTGCACCGGCAGCCCGAAGCAACGGCGCTCCGTCGAGCCAGCCCGCTACAGCCACCGCCGGCCGCGGCCGCGGCATGGGCGCCGGGTTCGCCGAACCCTTCCAAACCATCCTGCTCTCTGAAGTGATTCCGATGATCGACAGCCACTTCCGCACCATCGCCGACCGCGAGCACCGCGGCATGGCCGGACTCTCGATGGGCGGCATGCAAACGCACACCATCACCATGGCTCACCTGGACCTGTTCTCCCAAATCGGTATCTTTAGTGGCGGCGTGGTCACGCCCGCCGAAGTGCCCGACGCGAATTCCTTTAACGCCAGGGTGAAAGTCCTCTTCATCAGCCTCGGAAGCAAGGAAAATCCCGCCAACGCCTCGGCCAATCATGCCGCGCTCGATGCCGCAGGGATTAAGAATCACCTCTATATCGCCCCGGGGACCGCCCACGAGTGGCACACCTGGCGCAAGAGCTTGTACGAATTTGCCCCGCTGCTTTTCCAGGATTGACAGGTGGTGCCCTCCAGGGAAAGTGGCGTAATACTGCGAGAGTCATTTCATCGTTGAAGACGCCAGGCGGCCGGGAGCAGATAGTGAAGGGTGAATGGTTGGTCAAGCCCGCTTATGGTTACCCCCGTCTCAGATGGATGCCAGGCGCGATGGCCGCGCTCGCGATGTTGCTGGCGTCCGCTCCGGCCCGCGTGCATGCGGCCGATCTCACGCTTCGTTATGACCATCCCGCCGAGGGCCGAACGCCCGCGCAGGCGTGGGAGCAGGAATCACTTCCACTCGGCAACGGCCGCATCGGCGGAAACTTTTTTGGCGGGCTGGCCCAGGAGCGATTGTCATTCAATGACGTCAGCCTGTGGACCGGCAACGAAACCGTGAAGGGCTCATTTCAGGCGTTCGGTAACGTGACCATCGCACTCCCCGGTCACGATATCGGCGCCTCCGACTATTCGCGCGAGCTTGATCTTGAGCACGGCGTCGGGCGCGTCAGTTACAAAAAAGGCGGCGTCACCTATCATCGCGAGATCTTCGCCTCCCACCCGGCGCAAGTCATCATCATCAGGCTCACCGCCGATCAACCGGGGTCGTACACCGGCCGGGTCGATCTGGCAGACATGCACAATGCGCCCACCACGGCTTCAGGCAACACCCTGACATCGATCGGGCGCCTTGCCCTCCCCGTCGCCCGTGTTGGTCGGGGCGGTGCTGCTCCCGCGACCTCCCCGGACGCTCCTCCCTCCACCATGGCCTACGAAAGCCAACTCGTCGTCCTGAACGACGGCGGCGATCTCTCCGCGGGCAATAACGGAATCGACTTCGCCAGGTGCAACTCCCTCACCCTCATCCTCGCCGCGGGGACCGACTACGTCCTGGATTACAGCAAGGGATTCCACGGCGAAGCGCCCCACGCCCGGTTGACGACGCAACTGAAAAACGCCTCGGCCAAATCCTACGAGATGCTTCGGGAGGAGCATCTGAAAGATTACCGCAGCATCTTCGGGCGAGTCGAACTCACGCTCGGCGAAACGCCCGCGGACAAACTCGCCCTGACCACGGACCGGCGCATCGCCGCCTACAAAAATGAACACAACGAGGACCCCGGCCTGGAAGCCTTGCTCTTTCAATACGGGCGATACCTGCTTCTCTCCTGTTCGCGCGACCTCCTGCCCGCCAACCTGCAGGGACTCTGGTGCGATCGGAACAATCCCACCTGGCAGTCGGATTACCACACCAATATCAACATTCAGATGAACTACTGGGCTGCCGAACCCGCAAATTTAAGCGATTGCACCGCCCCGTTGTTCCACATGGTCGACAGCCTGGTCCCCGCCTGGCGCAAAGCGACCGCCGCCTCCACAGATCCCCAATATGTGACCGCCGATGGCAGACCCGTGCGCGGATGGACCGTGCGCACCGAACACAATCCCTTCGGCAACATGAGCTACGACTGGAACACCACCGGCAATGCCTGGTATGCCCAGCATTTCTGGGAGCATTATGCATTTACCCAGGACAAGCAGTTCCTCCGGACCACCGCTTATCCCTTGATGAAGGAAACCTGCGAGTTCTGGCAGGATTACCTCAAGCCCCTTCCCGACGGCCGGTTGGTCGCGCCCAACGGCTGGTCCCCGGAGCATGGCCCGCACGAAGACGGCGTGACGTACGATCAGGAGATCATCTGGGACCTGTTTGACAACACTGTCCAGGCCGCCGACGTGCTGGGAATCGACAAGGAGTTCCGCGACAAGATCGCGTCCATGCGCGAGCTGCTGGTCAAACCCAGGATCGGCAAGTGGGGGCAACTTCAGGAATGGATGGAGGACAGGGACGACCCGAAAGATCAGCATCGCCATACGGCCCACCTTTTCGCCGTCTATCCCGGCCACCAGATCAGCATGACGCAAACACCCGAACTTGCCAAAGCCGCCCTGGTATCTTTGAAAGCGCGCGGCGAGACCGGCGACAGCCGGCGGAGTTGGACATGGCCTTGGCGCGCGGCGATGGTGGCAAGGCTCGGCGACCCGGAACTGGCTCACCACATGATCCACGGCCTCTTCGAATACAACACGCTGCCGAACCTCTGGACCGTTCATCCCCCCTTCCAGATTGATGGTAATTTTGGAAGTACCGCCGCCATCGCGGAAATGCTCGTGCAAAGCCACACCGGCGAGATCGAACTTCTTCCCGCCCTTCCCAGCGCCTGGCCGACCGGGTCCGTCAAGGGCCTTCGCGCCCGGGGAGGGTTTGAGGTGGACATCGCGTGGAAAGACGGAAAGCTCACGGCGGCGACGGTGAAGAGCATCACCGGAAACGGCGGCGTGGTGCGCTACGGCACGAAGGTGGTTCGACTCGACCTTCATCCGGGCGAATCGAAGCCGGTCGCTCCCTGATTTGTGTGCCCCTTCCCTTATCGGAGAGATGATGACTTTTGGCCGTATGACGTTCCTCGCCATGCTCGCTGCCTTGGCCATCGCCTGCGGGGAGCCCGCGCTGCGGGCCGCGCCCTTGTCGCCCACGGACACGCGCGTCGTCGACAATTTTGAGCAGCTCGGCATCGATACCGCCACGCCGCGTTTCGGCTGGGTCGTCAACGACTCCGCCCGCGGCGCCGTCCAATCCGCCTATCAAATCGTCGTTGCCCGCAGCCTCGGAGAATTGGACAACGCCGGCGAAGCGGTCTGGGACAGCGGCAAGGTTGTTTCATCCAAGCAGCACGGAGTGGCGTACGCGGGACGCCCGCTCGAGAAGACGACGGAGTACTGGTGGAAGGTCCGCACATGGGACGCGCAGGGCCAGCCTTCCCCGTGGAGCGACGCGAACCACTTCGTCACCTCGTTCTTCAAGCCGGACGACTGGAACCCGCAGGCCCTTTGGATCAGCGATGTGCAGACCACGGCAATCAATTCAAAACTGCCACCGCAATTTCGAAAAGAGTTTCAAATCAGCAAGCCCCTTCGCGGGGCTTATCTTTACATTTCCGGCTTGGGTCAATTTGTTGCATCCATCAACGGCGCGAAGGTCGGCGATCACGTCATGGATCCCGCCTGGACCGATTACGATGAAAGCGTTGACTATGTGACCTTCGACGTCACCTCGATGGTGGGGCAAAGAGGCAACGCGATCGGAGTCATGCTGGCGAACGGCTGGATCGCGGACGCCAAGGACAAGCTGCCCATGCGCAACTTTGGCCCGATGAAGGTTCTCGTTCAGCTGCACCTGGTTTTCCAGGATGGCACCAGCAGTGATGTCGTAAGCGACCCATCCTGGAAGACGGGCACCAGCCCCGTCACCCACTCAGAAATCCACGGCTCGGAAGACTACGACGCGCGCCTTGAGCAAGCAGGGTGGAACAAGCCAGGCTTCGATGATTCAAAGTGGCACGCGGCGGTCGCCGTGACACCGCCTGCCGGAGCGCTTGTGGCGCAGTCGGCTCCCCCGATACGTGTGCGAGAGGTGCTCACGCCGCAAAAAATCACCAATCCAGCCCCGAGCATTTGCGTTTACGATTTCGGAAACAACATCAACGGCCAGTACCAGATCACGGTCAAAGGGTCCGCAGGCCAGGTCGTGACGCTCCGGCCAGGAGAACTCCTGCAGAACAATGGCCGGGTGAACATGGGGCGGGCGGAACCGTCCAAGTACACGCTCAAAGGAGGCGAGCCGGAGACGTGGGGCTTGATGTTCAACGCCACCGGGTTTCGCTATCTCGAAGTTGAAGGGGCGACGACC
>JBEHXY010000134.1:0-9114 GCA_048498455.1 Planctomycetota bacterium
GGCTTCGCTTCCGGATAGGAAATCGGATCGAAGAAAGCTTTCATCTTCGCCGCATACGACACGCCATACTTGGTGAACATCGCTGTCACCGTAAGTCTGGCTTCCAATCCAAGAATGCGTTGCCCGGCGCCGGGGACCTGCACGTACTCGACCCGCTGCCCCCCCGCTTTCAGGGCGTCGGCGTACGCCTGCACGCCTTCATCCTTCACCAGCGTGTCGGCCGTGCCGCGTAGCAGGAACTGCGGCAGGACAAACGCCGCCGCCTCGCGAGATGCCTTCCTTACTGAACATGCCGTAGCTCGGCGCCGACGCCTGGATCGCCGAAACCATGACCTTCCGCACCTGCTCGATCGGCTTGTCCTTGGTCAGGTACGTCGGCTTGAACTGGTACACGCCCACGCCAAACCCCTCGTCGCCGATGCGGTCCGCCATGTCGATCAGCACCGCCGACAAGCGCCAGCGCTTCTCGCTCGCCGCAAACCACCCCGCTATACTTTCGCCTCGCGACCGCTTTGTGGTCAGCGACTCCGGAACTCCTTCTGCACACGGTGCCACGCATGCACAACTCCCAACGCCCCAACCCGTTCGTCAACCGCAAGCACCTTACGGGCACCACGCGCGAGGCTTTTATCGCCCGGGTGCGCGAGAACCTTGCCCATCCGAAGGACCATTCGCCGGCGCCGGGGGAACCGCCGGTGCTGGATCAGACGGTGATCCGCCAGGTGGCCGTCGCGCCGGCGGGAAGCCCGGAGCTGGTCGATCACTGGCAGAAGAAAATGATCGAGAACAAGGCGACGGTGCATCGGCTCTCGGGCACGGACACGCCGGGTGTCCTCGCCGCGCTCGACGCCTGCCTCGCGAACCACAGCGTCAAGCGGGTGCTGCTGAACCTGCAGCAGCTCGGCACACAGTTTCCCGTCGGCGATCACCTGCGGGCAAAGGCGATCGAGACGGTGGAGTGGACGGCGCCCACGGCCTTTGCGGATTCCTTCCACGCGGACGTCGCCGTCACCGATGCCCCGGCGGGGCTTGCGGATACCGGGGCGCTGCTGGTGTGGTCGCACCAGACGTTCGGGCGCTCCTCGACGCTGGTCACGCCCGTGCACATCACGCTGCTGCCCGCGTCGCGGATCCTGCCCGATCTGATCGACGGGCTCGAGTTCGTCCGCCGGCAGAACCCCGACCTGCTGCCGTCGAACATCGTCGTGATCAACGGGCCATCGAAGACGGGCGACATCGAGATGAAGCTGGTCGTCGGCGTGCACGGTCCGAAGTTCATGTACGTGCTGCTGCTCGACAACATCTGAGGCAGCGCCGCCGACGCGTTATTTCGCGCCGGCGAGAGCGTCCCGTTTTTCCGTGATCAGTTTGAGCAGCGCGTGCTGCGGGTCGGCGAATTTCAGCGTGCCTTCCTGCATCAGCGTGTCTTCCATCTTCTGCGGATCGACCTTGGCGTCGATGTCGTCGAGGACATTTTTCGGCGGCAGGATGTCTACCTTCCGCGTGTAGGTCTTGTTGAGCTTGTCGACCGCATCGTTGGTGGCGGGGGGGTTGGTCTGGATGTCGGAGCCCGCGAGGGCCTCGACGTATTTGTCTGCGGGGTCGCTGGCCTTCTTAGTGCCGGTGGAAGCGAAGATGATTTCCTGCTGCAGCGGCAGGTTCTTGTCCTTCCAGAAGGACTGGTTCTCGCGCCACAGGCGCTTGGCGTTGACGATGCCGACCATGCCCTGGGCTTCGGGGATGAGCGTGGGGACTTTCTTTTCAGTGTAGACGTCGACGCGCGAAACGAAGATGGAATAGACGGACTTGAGGCCTTTGACGCCGCCGCCGTTGGTGCCACGGGCCTGGGCGCCGCGCCACACCGCGTTGCGGGCGATCTCGTATTGCCGCTGCGAGAAGATCAGGGTGACGTTGAGCGTGACGCCATGCGCGGCGAGCGCTTCGAGCGCGTCCAGGCCGGCGGGGGTGGCGGGCACCTTGATCATGCGGTTCTGCTGCTTGTTCGCCCAGTGCTTCCCGAGCTCGATGTAACGGGCGACTTTCTGCTGGTGGCTCATCGTGCTCTTCAAATCTTCGAGCAGCGGATCGAGTTCGAAGGAGACGTAGCCGTCGTTGCCATTGGTCTGTTCCCACACCGGGCGGAAGACCTCCTGCGCGGAGCTGACGAGTTTGTCGGTGACCGCCCAGGCGATGTCTTCATCGGACATGTTCTTGTCCATGAAGGATTGGATGTCGTTGTCGAAGCGGCCGGTCTTGATGAGGTCGGAAACGATGATGGGGTTGGAGGTGGCCCCGGTAGCGCCGGCGGCGCGGTTTTTCTTGACGAGGTCGGGGTCGATCGAATCGAGCCAGAGCTTGGTGCCGGTGGCGATCAGGGACTTGAGGGACATGAATTCTCCTCCGGTAGAAGGCGGGGCCGCGGGGGGCGTGCGGGAGTGCCGCGGCAAAGCTGGCCCGTGCTTTGCGGTAATGATTATCCACTTGTGGCCGCGGAGGGTCCAGCGTGAAACAGGAAAGCCCTGGCGGAAGGCCGCGGCTGCGGTGGCGCCGGCTGGCGATCGTCGTGGGGGTGGTGGTGGTCCTCGCGATCGTGGCGCTGGTGATTCCGATGCATTACGGCTATCGGCCCGCGCCGGCGAAGGTGGTCAACAACGACTTCTACCCCGCGCCGGCCTACAGCGATGCAGCCGGTAATCTGGTGATGGGTGAAGAGGCGCCGACGCGGCCGGCGGGGGACGCCGCGCAGCCCGGTGCGGTGAAGGTGACGGCCCAGATGCTGGCGCTGGGGGAGCGGGCGTACTACGACGAGACCTTCGGCAACGAGATTTTCCTGAGCGATGTCATGGGCATCCTGGCCGGCGGGGTGTCGGCGGAGTCGTTTGCGGAAGGCATCGCGGCGCTGCATGGGAAGGGGACGACGAACCTGCGCGTGCCCATTGCCCGGGCCGTGACGGTGGGCGGGCGGCGCTTCGAGATGGGCGAGTGGGTGGACACGGGAATTGATGTGCCGGCGGGGGCGGTGGCGCCGCTGGGGATGAAGATGTTCAAGGAGGGGACGCGCGTGCGCGCGGGGATCACCTGCGCGGCGTGTCATTCCACGGTGGATCCGGTGACGTTCAAAGTGGTGCATGGGGCGGCCAACCCGGATCTCAACACGGGGCTGCTGATCGCGCTGGCGCCCAACTCCGCGGCCTTTTTTCCGCACACGGATGTGGGGCTCGACCGCTGGCAAGCGATGCCCACGGGGGAAGTGGTGACGGGGGCGGACGGGAAAGTGATGACGTTGCCCGACGCGGGGGCGCTGGAGGACGCGGTCGACCGGGTGCTGCTGTCATGGCCGCCAGGGGGTTTTGATTCGATGGTGGACATGGCGGCGGCGCCGACGAAGATTCCACAGGCGTTTGCGCGGGGGAACTGGCCCTACAATTATTCGGGCGGTTTTGCGGTGGGGCCGTTTCATGGGTTGAGCGTCCAGACGAACAATGTGCACGGGCTGAATTCGGATACGCTGACACTGGCGGGGCAAGCGCGGGAGCTCTTTGGGATGGACCCGGAGGTGTACCTCGCGGTGCTGCTGCGGCGTTCGAGCTCGGAGCGCTTGCGCTGGAAGGCGGAGGGCGCGGAGAAGCCATCGGCGCTGGTGGCGCGGGTGATGGGGCGAGGGGATGGGTTGCCCGTGATCAATGAGGTGGTGGCGCTGCCGACGTTTCCCAAGGCGTCGGTGCTTTCGCCGACGAGCTTGTGGAACAGCAAGGCGGGCACGCCGGTGTGGGAGTCGGTGAACGCGATGGCGGCGTGGCAGATGACGCTGAAGGTGCCGCTGCCGACGGCCGGCGCGCGGCCGAGCGTGGAGCGGATGCAGCGTGGGCGGGCGGTGCTGGAGCAGGCGGGTTGCACGGCATGCCACAGCGGACCGTGGCTGACGAACAACCGGGTGGTGCCGACAGAGCAGGTGGGGACGCAGGCGCTGCGGGCACGGTCGCTCAAGAAGATGGCGGCGCTGCTGGCGGATGGGGCGGCGGGGGGGATCGGGTGGCGGTTCGACGAGCAGGTGCCGCTGCGCCCTGATGCCGGGCGGGTGCGGTTTCCGGTGGCGGACTGGGGGCAGGTGGAACTGGCGATGGCGGCGGGAGATTCGGCGGGGGGGTACAAGGTGCCGAGCCTGGTGGCGGCTTATTGGACGGCGCGGTACCTGCACGATGGCGGCGTGGCGGTTGGGGCGGATGCGAAGGCGGAAGGCGTGCCGGTGACGCTCCTGCGGTTCGTGCCAGTGGATCCGCACAACTCGATGATGGCGCTGATCGATAGGCAGGTGCGGGAGCGGGTGGTGGCCGCGAATCGCGCGAACCCGCGGCTGGCGGCGATGCATGTCACCGGCGAGGGGCACCCGTTCTGGGTGGACGGGGCGGCGGGGTATTCGGCCGATGACCAGGAGGCGCTCGTTGATTACCTCTTCTGGTATCGGCCGGAGCGGTGATCGCCTGTGCTAGTGAGAGCCGCTCATGTCGAAGCCGGACCACATGTAGAGGAACTGCGATTGCCCGCGCGGGATGAGGTCGCCGAGATCGAGGTTGAGATTAAACATGTTCATGGTCGGCTGCGGGGTGCCGGGGTTGGCGGCGTAGATGGAGCCTTTGGATTCATCGTGGCGCGTGAACATGATGAGCTTGGCGTGCTGGATGTGGGCGAGTTCCTTGGCCTTGGCGATGGCGGTGTCGACGGTGCCGACTTCATCGACGAGGCCGAGCTTGGCGGCATCAACGCCGGTGAAGACGCGGCCGTCGGTGACCATGGGCCAGTCGGTTTCGGAGATGTGGTTGGGGGAGGCTCTCACGATGGACTGGAAGCCGGCGTAGAACTGGTTGACGATGCCCTGGAGGAGCTGGCGGTCGTTGGGATCCAGGGCGTGGCCGGGCTGGGTGGAGGCGGGTTTGAAGGGGGAGCCCATGTCTTTGTTGGGGCCGGATTTGACGGATTCGGAGGAGGCGCCGAGTTTCTGGAGGGTGCCGTTGAGGTTGAGGGTTTCGATGATGACGCCGATGGAGCCGGTGATGGTGGTGGGGTAGCAGACGCGGTAGTCGGAGGCGCAGGAGACGTAGTATCCGCCGGAGGCGCAGACGTCGAGCATGACGGTGACGACGGGTTTGTGGGTGCGGGCTTTGAACGCGAGGAGGTCCTTGTACATCATGTCGGAGGCGGTGACCGTGCCGCCGGGGGAATTGATGCGGAGGAGGACGGCCTTGATGGAGGGATCGCGGGCGATGGCGTCGAGGGATTCGCGCATGTCGGAGACGGCGTTGTTGCCCTGCGAGAGCAGGGAGGTGGACTTCATGTTGGTGAGCAGGCCATGGAGGGAGATGACGGCGATTTTGTCGGCGGTGAAGGCATTGGCGTCGCCGTACTCGATGGTCTGGGGGGAGAGGTTTTCCTGGACAGGGACGAGGTCGACGCGGAGGGTGCGGTTGCCGCAGGAGGCGAGCGATGCGAGGGTGAGGGCGGCAATCGTTTTGAGCACGAAGGCACGAAGCGGACGGAAGGAGACGAAGGCGGCGGGGGACATTTTCATAGGCGCTCCATTACGGCGGTGGGAGGGACGTGGGGACATTCTGGAGAATCCGCGTGGGGAGGGCAAGCGGGAGCCCGGGTTTGGGCGAGGCGCGATGGGGACGCACATCGGCCACACCCCGCGGAGGGGGGGGATGAATGGATGGGCCCGAACTTTGTCAAAGGTCGGGCGTCTGAAGAGAGGGCTTTGCGTGGAGGTGCGTGATGCGCGGTTTTCTGTGTGGGTTGGTGGTGTTGGTGGTGGGTGGGGGACGGGCGCTGGGAGATATGGGGCCGACGTGGGAGGGGGAGTTGCAGAATTCGGAGGTGGTGGTGGTGGGGCGCGGGGTTGGCGAGGGGCGAGTGGAGGTCGGGGAGGTGATGAAGGGGGTGGAGTCGCGGCGGTTTCTGGCGGTGGCGGGGGCGGAGGTGGGGCAGAAGGTGGTGGTGCTGCAGCGGTATCAGGAGCGGCGGGTGTGGAGCGGGGCCGACATTGAGGTGGGGGGTGATCCGCGGGTGGAGGCGGCGGGAGTGTGGCGCGTGCGGGAGGGGCGTGACGAGGTGGTGGAGTTGCCGCCGGTGGGATGGGAGATGGGGGAGGGGACGCGGGTGGTCACGATGCGGGAGCTGACGGAGGGGGTGGTGAAGAGCGCGCCGGAGGCGGCGTGGCTGGAGGAGCAGGTGGAGGAGGCGTTGTTTTATCCGGAGAAGGCGGCGGCGCGGGCGGCGGCGGATCCGGACGAGGGATTGTACGTGCAGGTGGTGATGGCGGTGCGGGAGACGCGGCGGGATGCAGGTTTTCTGGCGGGGTATCTGACGTCGAAGGACGCGGTGGTGCGGGCGGGGGCGTAGCGGATGTTGGAACGGGTGACGGGGGCGGCGGTGAAGGGGCCGGAGGGGGATGATGAGGCGGCATGTGTGGCGGCGGCGGAGCGGTGGCGGGCGTGGTGGAAGGAACATGCGGGGAAGGTGGCGTGGAACGAGGCGGCGGGGCGGTGGGAGGAGCGCAAGGGGGGAGCCGCGGAGGTGCGGAAGTGGCCGGCGGTTCCGGCGGATGGGCAGGTGAAAGAAGAGGGGATGGCGGAGCTGATGGCGGCCGTCGGGGGGAAAGGACGGAAGCCAGATGTCGCGGCGCTGGAGGTGGCGGTGCGGCGGTTTGTCGATGGCGGGGTGATGCGGGACCGGGTGATCGACAAGGTGTGCGGAACGCATCGGGAGGTGGACAAGGAGGTGGCGGGGGGCGCGTTGCCGGCATGGGCGCAGGAGCTGGTGAGGGCGACGGAAAAACCGTGGACGGGGGGCGAGCCAGGGCAGACAGAGAAGGGGATTTTGGATTGGGCGGATGGAATGCCTCACGCGCTCTTTGGCGGATCGGGGCCTTATATGCCGACGGCGCCGCGGCTGCGGAAGGATGTGGTGCTGGATGGGCGGATCGCGCCGGCGCTGCGGCCGCGGCTGGTGGTGGAGAACGTGGTGGCGCGGAATGTGGAGCGGTTTGCAGCGGAACGGCGGGGCGTCTATGAGCAGATGCGGGAGAAGCGGCTCACGGCGGAGGAGGCGGAGCGGGCGGTGTTTTGGGAGCCGGCGGGAGGGATATTGGATGAGGCGTTGCCGGTGTTTGGGGCGTTGGGGGATGAGGCCTCGCAGCGGCGGATGCTGGCGTGGTACCGGGAGCAGCCGCTGCGGTTTTTGCCGGCGGTGGAGCAGGGGGTGGAGGCGAAGCATGCGGTGGTGGTGGAGGGGCTGCTGGCGGAGGTGAAGGAGGGAAGGGGGCTGGCGGCCGAGTGGGCGGCGCGGACGTTGACGCTGTACCAGGTGAAGGAGGGGTTGCCGCTGCTGGCGGGGCGGCTGGGGGATGCGGATCCGCGGGTGCGCCAGTGGACGGCCTTTGCGTTGACGCGGGAGTGGTCGGGGGAGACGACGGCGGCGTTGATGAAGGCGCTGGAGAAGGAGGAGGATGGGAAGGCTCGGGGGATGGAACTGCTGGCGCTGGAAGAGGCGGGGGATGTGCGGGCGGAGGGGGTGCTGCTGGCGGCGACGGAGAAGGCGACGGGGTATGAGGAGGTGCAGCCGTTGTGCCGGGGGTTGGCGCGGATCAAGAGCAGGAAGGGGCTGGGGTTTATTGCGCGGGTGGCGCTGGATCCACCGGGAGGGGGCCACGAGAGCCAGACACAATGGGAAGCGGTGGAGGCGTTTGGGTATATCACGGGGGCGTACAAGGCGTATCCGCCGGCCCGGTTGGGGTCGGGAGGCGGGGGGATCGAGGCGAAGACGGTGGAGGCGGCGTTGCCGGTGATTCGGGCGTGGGTGGAGAAGGAGAAGGGGTGAGCCGGGCGGAAGCGAGGGGCTATTTTGGGAGTTGCGGCGTGAGCGGGGGAAGGATCAGCGGGGTGGGGTGGGGTTGGAGGAAGAACCAGTCTCTGAGGGCGGCGATGTCTTGCTGGCGGTTGTCGGGAGAGAGCTTTGCGGGACCGAGCGCGGGAAGGAGGTGGTGGAGGGTTTGGCGGCAGGCGTCGGCAGTGCGGTGGGCGGGGTCGTCGTGGTCGAGGGCGGCGATGAGGGTGGGAATGGAGGTGTCGTCGGCGAGGAGATAGATGGCGTCTTTGGCGTTTTGGCCGAGGGCCTCGCTGGGAAGGAGGGGGATCATGAGGGGGACGGCGTGCAGGTCGGTGAACTTTCGGAGCGGATCGAAGAAGACCTGGCTGTCCTTTCGTTTCAGTCGTTCGGCGGTGAAGGCGGGGAGCTTGGCGATGATGGCGAGGTCCTGGTTGAGCGCGAGGCATTCGAGGGCTTCGCAGCGGGCGTCGAATTCGTCGCGGCTGAGGGCGGCGAGGTTTTGGTCATCTGTAGGGGGCGAGGACTTTGGACATTTCCATGTACTTGAGATCCTGGAGCATGTGCATGAGGAGGGGGCGGAGGTGGTCGTCGGGGAGAGAATCGAAAAGGACATGGAAGGGGTGGGGGCGATTTTCGGCGGCGGCTTTTTTGACGGCATCGCCGGAGAGGGGGATGAGGGGGCGGTGGAAATCCACGGGGACCCAGCGGTCGAGATCGTCGCGGGTGAGCAGGAGCATGACGGGGGTGTTGAGGGGGAGATCGAAAGGATAGATGTATTCGGATTGGGAGAGGAGGGGAAGGTGGAGGGTGATTTGTTTTTGGGGAAGGGCATCGTTGCTGAGGGTTTGGATGATGGTGAAGGCGTACGTGCCGGCGGGGCGGAAGGCTCGGCTGGCGATTTCTTTTTCGCGCCAATTCTGGTCAGGGGGATCGGGCTTGGGAGGATCGGGGGTGAAGGAGGTGAGGGTGGCGATGAGGTTGAGGTCGGCCTCGCCGAAGGAGGATTGGAGCGGATGTGGGCCACGCGGCGGAGCGGGGGCGAGGAGGAGCGGGAGGATGAGCGGAAAGGCGAGGCGAAGGGATTTTGCGGGTGGGCATTTCATAAGAGCTCCCGGGGTGGGGCGCTATTGCGGGGTGGGGCGTTCGACGATTTGGGTCATGTTTCCTTCGCAGTCTTCGAAGGAGATGATGCGGCCGCCGCCGATGGCGGGGATGACGTCGGAGAGGAATTTG
>JBEHXY010000135.1:0-9090 GCA_048498455.1 Planctomycetota bacterium
TTGCCGACGCCGACGATGGCCACACGAACTTTGTCTTGCCTCATCGGCGGTACTCCTCGTGTTGTGCAGGCAGGGAAAAGGGACATGCGTTGAACGGCATGCGAGCTAAAAACGCAGAGTGAACCTGAGCAATGGTTGTGCCTGCGTACAGCCTTCGGCGGTGGGGAATCTCATCCCTTTCCGAAGCGGTTGGGAGGGGAGGAAGACGACAGAATGCGTGGAAGTTATTGCCGAGCGGACGAGCGGCTTCCGCTATTGTGGCAGCGGCGCGAGGGCAGCGCCTGCAGGATGACCGTGCGGCGTCAAGGTAATCGCGGTCAGGTGATCGGGTCGCGCGCGGATGGTAACGCAAATTGTCGGAGAGGCGGGACAGCCTTGCGCCGCGGGGCTGCTGGCGGTGCTTTTCGCGGGGAGCCAGACCTTCACCGGCAGAGGCGCTGGCGGCAGGGGCGCGCCCGCCGCCGTTTCGCCGGGAACCGCCGTTTGCTGCCAGGCGAACACGCGGGTGACGCCGCGATCGTCGAGGAAAGCGTGGACCTGGAGGTGCGCTCCCGCGGGGTGAAGGACCCATGTTTGATCGTCGATGCAGGCGAAGGGCCTTTCGAAGAAGGCGGCGGCGCGGGCGAGCGCGGTGAAGGCGGGCTTGGGCTGGCCGTGGACGTCGAGGATGCCCAGGTGGCGGTTGTTGACGTCTCCGATGACATCGATGTCGGCGGGCAAATCGTTGATGCGGTACCAGGTGAAAAGATCGACCTGGCCGGTGGAGGCAGCGAGCACGGCAGCGCGCAGGAGCGCGTCGGCCTGGTAGGCGGGGGTGTGTTCGTATGGAAAACGCGCGGTGTATTGCCCGGAGACGAAGCTGCCGCGGCGGTAGTCGCTGTAGCCCACTTCGGCGAGCCAGATCCGCTGCCGGCCGCCGTGCGCGACGATGAGATCGTGCACGCGCCCGATGTATGCGGGCAGGTGCTCCAGCGGATCTTCGGCCCAGGTTTCCAAGTAGGCGTGCATGTTGATCACGTCGACGGCTTCGGGCAGGCCGGGCAGTTGCAGGAGCTCGGCGACGAAGCCCACGCGCCAGGCGATACCCCCGAGGACCACGGTGGCGGAAGGATCGGCGGCCCGCACGGCGCGGGAACCGGCCAGCACGAGCTCGGAAAACTGTGCGACAGTGCCGGTCCAGTAGGCGGGGTTGTCGGGCTCGTTCCAGAGCTCCCAGGAGTGGATGTGGGTGCGGTAGCGCGTGACCAGCGCGGTGACGAAGCGCGCGAACGCTTCCGGGTCGCGCGGCGCCGAGTGCCAGTAATTGTCGCCGGGGTCGCTCGCCGCCCAACGCGGGGTATAGCAGACATACGGAATGAGGCGGAGGTGATATTCATCGACGGCCATGCGGATGAAATCATCCCAGAAGGAAAAGTCGATGGCGTCCGGCGTGGGCTGCATTTCGAGCCAGCTGAAGGAAATACGCAGGGTGGTCGCGCCGGTGGCTCGGCAGACCTCCAGGTCGCGACGGGCGCGCTGCAGGCTGCGGGAGGAGGAAGGGTAGTCTTCGCACAGGCCGATCTGCAGCGTGCCCAGGGGACCCTGCGCGGGGGGCGGTTCGCGCAAGCTGCGCGGGGCGGGAGCGGCCAGGCATCCCAGAAGGAGGTTGGTCAGAACGACCAGCGTGAGCAGCCGCGAGGCGAGAGCGGCTTTTGCGGATGCGTGAATCATGAGTGTCACCGGAAAAGGGCAGGCATTGGGGGGCGATGGCAAAGGGGCGAGGCGAATCTCGGAACCGAGCTGTCGAGCTGTCCGTTATCGGGGGTGTCTCCTCTTGCCGCCCCGACAAATTCGGGGTTGCGGAGAAATCGGCTGCAAGGATGCGGCGGATGTCGTTTGATGGATGGAGCCTTTCACGGATGCACGTGTACTTTCGGGCGCTGCGGTACTTTCGTCCCGACCGGCGGTTGATCCTCATACTTCTTGGCCTGATTGGACTTCAGACGGCGCTGGGGCTGCTGGGCGCCTGGCCCATGGCGGTGCTGGTCGATTCCGTGCTGTCGGCGACCCCGAAGAAAAGCGGGGTGCACGGGCTGTTCCTCGCGGTGCTGCCGACCTCGGCGCTGGGGCAGGTGGTGGGGCTGGCCCTGGCGGGGCTTGTGTTGAAGCTGCTGCAGGAAGTGCTCACGCTGGTTCGCACGATGGTGACGGCGCGCATCAATTACAACGGGCTGATGCGGGTGCGCTGCGATCTTTATCGCAAGCTGCAGGCATTGACGCTCTGCTATCACCGCAGCCAGCCGCAGGGCGATGCGATCTACCGATTGAGCAACGACACCTTCGGCTGCCAGGCGATTCTCCACACCTTCATCTCCACCGGCGTGGCGGTGGCCACCCTCGCCGTCATGACCGCGATCCTGCTTTCGCGCAGCGTCCCGCTGACGATCATGGCCCTGGGCGTGGCCCCCTTCCTGGCGCTGGCGAACGTGCATTACGGGCGGCGGCTGAAGGAGGAATCGCTCGCCTGCAAGGACCGCGACACCGAATTCACCACCACCGTGCAGCGCTCCATGTCGCTGATCGTGCTGGTGCAGGCGTTCGGGCGCGAGGGCGATGAGTTCGGGCGCTTCCGCGGATCCATCGGCAACTGCGTCCGGGCGTGGTTCAAGCTGCATCGCCAGGAAGTGGCCTACTGGCTGGTCGTGGGCACCATCCTGGGCCTCGGCGGGGCGCTGGTGTTCGGCTATGGCGGCTACCTGGTGCTGCGCGACCAGCACGCCGGCGCCGGCGGAATGACCGTCGGCGACCTCCTGATTTTCACCAGCTACCTGGGCATGCTGTGGGATCCACTGTGCAAACTGACGGGCGCGGGGGCCTCCATGCAGGGCGGCGTGGCGGGGGCGCAGCGGGCTTTTGAGGTGCTCGACCTGGATGTGGCGATCGAAGATCGTCCCGGCGCGCGGCCGCTGGCGCGCCTGCCGCGCGTGGTGGAGCTGGACGATGTGACCTTCTCGTATGGCCGCGATCCGGTGCTCCGCGGCGTGAGCGCGCGGATCGAGCCCGGGCAGATGGTCGCCTTCGTCGGCGCCAGCGGGGTCGGCAAGAGCACGCTGCTCAATCTCCTGCCGCGGTTTTACGATCCCTCCAGCGGCACGGTGCGGCTGGATGGCATCGATGCGCGGGAGGTGCGGCTGCAGGATTTGCGGCGTCATGTGGCCCTGGTGCTGCAGGAAAGCGTACTGCTGCCGACGACCATTGCGGAGAACATCGCCTACGGACGCCCGGAGGCCTCGCTCGACGAGATCCGCCGCGCCGCGGAGATGGCGGGGGCGGCGGAATTCATTCACGCGCTGCCTGACAGCTATCAGTCCAAGGTCGCGGAGGGCGGACAAAACCTCAGCGGCGGGCAGCGGCAACGAATCAGCATCGCCCGCGCCCTGCTCACCGAGGCGCCGGTCGTCGTGCTGGACGAGCCCACCAGTGCGCTCGATCCCCACCACGAGCGCGTCGTCACGGAGCGGCTCGCGCAGATCAAGGGCCAGCGCACGGTGATCATCGTGAGCCATCGCCTCAGCACGGTGCTCGCCTGCGACCAGATCTTCATGATGGAGGGGGGGCGGATCGTGGAGCGCGGCACGCACGCGGAGCTCATGGCGCGGCGGGGGAAGTACTGGGCCATGGCCGTGCATCAGTTCCCCGAGCAGAGCGCCGAGTCGATGGTGGGCGAGGCGGCGGCGGAGGTCGAAGCGCTGTCGCGCCTGGTGGCGCGTTCGATGAAGGGCGCGCAGCCGGCGGCGGCCGTCGCCTCCTGAAGCCGCGGTCACTTCTCGTTGGCGATGAACTTGAAGAAGCGCGAGGGTTCGCCCTCCTTGGTTTGCTCCTGGTAAAGGAAGGCCAGGCCCGACTCATCAAACTTTTCAAAAAAGTCGTCCCAGCTGATGGGCTCGAGCGTGTTCTCGCCGGAGTAGCCGGGGAAATCGATGCGCAGCAGGCCCGCCTCTTCACCCTTGCGTTCGGTGCCGCGGACGGATGCCGGTTTTCCGCCGCGTTCCTCGGCCCAGCGGCGGATGACGTTGTGATCGGTGGTGGTTTTGGATTCGCCGGTGTGGCGACCGCCGGTGGAATGCGCAGCCATGGTTGCCTCCTGTGAGTGGTTGCGTGCGGATACCAGGGGAAGTCGTGCAAGGGCTGCGCCGGCGCCTGTGGATAAGTGCAATCTTTGGCGGAGAGTCGCGCGATTTGTGGATTCTCAACCGCAATGGCTGAGGAGGTAACCTTCCAGTTCCCGGGCGCGCTGCGCCGCGGTGTGGTGTGCGAGCACCCGGCGGCGGGCGTTCTCGCCGATGGTCCGGCGGCGCTCCTCCGGCAGCTCCTGCAGAATCGCCAGCACATCCTCCGCCGTGCGCGCCAGCAGAATTTCCTCGCCGGGAGTCAGGAAGGTCTCGATGCCTTCCCACGCGTCGGAAATGATCGGCACGCCGCAGGCCGCGGCCTCAAACAAACGGACCGATGGGGAATGTCCGGCGCGAATCATGTCGGCGCGGGTGACGTTGAGCGTGAACCGCTGGGCGTTATAAAACGCACGGTGCTCGCGGGGCGGAAGGTGGTTGACGCGCTCCACGTTGGCGGGCCATGCGATGTCCTCCGGGTATTGCGGGCCCGCGACGACGAACGCCTTGTTCTCCAGACGTGCGGCCGGCTGCAGAAGGAGCCGATCGAGCGTCGGTTGGCGGTCCGTCGAATAGGTGCCGAGGTAGCCCAGGTCCCAGCGCGGCGCCAGCGCTTCCGGAAAATACAACTCGGGATCGACGGAGCAGTAGAGCGGCAAGGCGCGCCGAGACCCGAAGCGCCGTTCGAGCAGGCGGAGGGTGGGCCCGCCGGTGAAGGAGAGATACAGGTCGTACCGCGGAATGAGCGCGGGGGTGAGGTATTCGTCATCCCCGCGCTCGAGCTTGGCCAGCGTGACGGGCGTGTCGATGTCATAGAACGCGCTGATGCCCCCCGCGCGGCGGACGGTGGCGGTCACCCATTCCCCGATCTGCACGCCATCGAGAACATAAGAGCCGACGATCACCAGGTCGGCGTCGGTGATGTCGCCGGTGAAACGGGCCGCGAGGTCGGCGGGGGTGTCGTAGAGTTCGGTGCGGCCAAACGGCGGCCGGGGCATGTCGCGATTGTCGGCGTACCAGGGGCGGTCGCATTCCAGAAACAGCACCTGGTGCCCGCGGCGAACGAGCTCGCGCACCAGTCCGCGGTACGTCGTCGCATGGCCGTTGCCCCAGGAACTCGTGATCGCCAGCCCGATGATCACGATGCGCAGGGCCCGGCCGGCGGCGGCTTCAGCGGTGGGGGGGAGGTGTTGTGCGACGGTCATTTCCAGATTCCCATTCACGATGCGGTGAGTGCGGCTTCGCTGCGCTGCGGCGCCAGCAGGGGCCAGAGACGCTGGTGTGCCGCCAGGACGGTCTCCAGCTGCAGGGCGCGATGCGCATACGTGTGATCGGCGAGCACGCGCGCCAGCGCCGCCTTGCCCACCGTCCTGGCGCGGGATTCCGTGAGCGACTGCACGTGGGCGATCACTTCCTCGGCATCGCGGGCCACGAGCACTTCGCGCCCGGGCTCCAGAAAATGGTCGATGCCGATCCAGTAGTCGGTGATCAGGCAGGCGCCGGCGCCCGCCGCTTCGAAGACCCGCGTGGCTGGAGAAAAGCCGTAGCGGGCCATGGATTCCCGCGAAATGTTCAGCACCGCCCGCGGGGTGCAGTTGAAGGCGTTGTGGTCCGCGGTGCCCACGTGGCCGATGTAGTTCACATTGGGGGGCATCGGCTTGTCGTGCCAACCGGCGCCGCCGAGGATGAATCGCTGGCCCGGGCAGCGCGCCGCCGCCGTCAGGAAAAACGCGTCGACGCGCGCTTCCCGGTCGGGCAGGCGATTGCCCAGGAAGGCAAGCTCGCCGGTGAAACGCGGGTTCGGGGGCACGGGGTGATGGGTGGCCGGATCCAGGGCGTTGTAGATCGGGACGCAGGCCTTGGCGCCCAGCGCGATATACGCGCTCACCACCGGATCGCCGCCGCCATAGGTCAGGATGATGTCGTACCGGGGAATGAGCCGTGCGAAGGGATCGGCAGGATTGTTGTGGACGCGATCGAGGGTGGCGGGCGCGTCGACATCCCAGAAGGCGACCAGGTTGCGTGGCGTTTTGAGCGTCAGAACGCCGGCTTCCAGCAGTTCGTCAAACACGCCCACGCCCGACGCTTTCACGATCAGGTCCGCATCGCGCGCCTGGTGCAGGCAGGCCTCGGCGGCGGCGGGATCGGTCCCCGGGTAAACGACCACCCGCGCGTAGGGGGGATCGGGAATGTCGCGATGGGCCTGCCGCTCATAGGCGTCGGGTTCATAGAACGTGATCGAATGGCCGCGATCGTGCAGGGCCCGCAGGATGCCGCGGTAATAGGTGGCGGCGCCGTTCCAGTAGCAGCTCACCAGCGAGGATCCGAAAAATGCGATACGCATGGGGCACCTGTGTGAAAGGATCAAGCGAGGGCGGGCGTGCGGCCACGCGCGGCGGGCCGCTTGGCGACCGTGGTCTTGCGTCGGGACGGACGCCGTTCGGCCTGCATTTCCGCGGCAATGCTCAAAAGCTCGTCGACGCGGTGGGCGCAGGTGTGGCGGGAAAGAAGCGTGCGATGGCCATGCGCGGCGAGATGGCGGGAGAATTCCGGCTCGCTGAGAATCCTGCGCAGGTGCCGCGTCATCTCGGGCCCGTCGGCGGCGGTAAGGTAATCACGCCCCGGCTCGAAGAGCTGCTCACTGTCGTTCCACGGCGCACACACCAGCGGAATGCCGCAGGCCAGCGCTTCAAACACGCGGATGGTCGGAATGCCCGGAAGCGCCTCCACATAGGGACGCCGCGGCACGTGCACCGTCACCCGGAAGCGCGCGAAAAGTTCCGGGGCGCGGAAGTTGGCGAGCCACCCGCCATAGCGGATGCCCGCCGCCTTGAGCGCCTTGAGGGCCGTGGCCGGGTAACGCACCCCGTGAATCCGCGCCCGCAGCCCCAGCGTCTTCACCGGATCCAGCAGGAATTCCTGCAGTTCGGCCGTGCGCTCGTCATCGCCCCAGTTGCCCACCCACACCAGGTCACCCTCGCACGGCCGATCGGCGATCGGGCGGAACACCCGCGTATCGGCGGCCTCGTGCCAGGTGAACGCGCGGCGTGTCCAGCGGCGGCGCACATACAGATCCCGCAGCACATTGCCGAACGCCAGCACGCTGTCGTACGCAGACAGGTCGTAGGCACGCATCGATTTGGCGTCACTCACGGCCCGGTGGTGCGTGTCATGGAACAGCAGCAGGAACGAATTCATTTCCCGGCGGAGCGCCCCGATGCGCCGCACAAGGTCGTGGTCCGACCATTCGTGCACCAGCACCAGGTCGGCGCCCTCCAGCACCCGCTCCAGGTTCAGTGTCGCCGGCGTATATGCGCGCGAGCGCAGCTCGGGATACACATCGTGAAATGCATCGATCGCCGCCTGTCCCTGGTCGGCGCGAAGGTTCTGCAGGCTCCAGTTGTTCCGCGGCTCATAGACCTCGACACGGTGGCCGCGGTGCAGCAGCTCGCGGGTGATGCCGCGGAGAAAGTGGGCGTTGCCGTGGTTCCAGTCGGAGACCAGCGAATGGTAGAACATCACGATCCGCATGAAGTGTCACTCGTCGCAAGGGATGTCGGGAAAGGAAACGTCGACGGAATCGGTGCCGCGGCCCCGGACAGTTCTCGATAACGGCGAAGGTATGCCTCGGCCATGCGTTCCGTGGTGAAAGCGCGCGCGCGGCACTGCGATCGGGCGGCCAGACGCTGGCGGCGCGGCGGATCGTCGATCAGGCGCTGGGCGGCGCGCACGAGCGCTTCCGCATCATCGGGAGCCACGTATTCCGCAGTGTCTCCCCAGATTTCACGCAGGCTCGGTATGTCGCCGACGATCAGCGCGCAGCCCGCCAATGCCGCCTCCAGAATCGACAGGCCGAACGGCTCGTACCGCGCGGGCAGAATGTAGATGCCGGCAAATCCCAGCCGGATCGCCAACTCCTCCTCGCTCAGCCGGCCCAGCCAGGTGACATGCGATGTCCCCGCGCCTGCACCGGCGCCAGGCTGCGCCACATCGCCCGCGACATACACCGGCCAGGGCAGATGCCGCGCGGCCTGGTCAAGCGTCGCCAGGTTCTTCGCTTCATCCCACAGCCGCCCGGCCGAGAAGATCAGCGGCAGCTTGGTTGTCGGCTGGAATCGTTCGGCGCGGCGGCCGTTGTAGATGACCTCCGCGGCATCGAGCGGCCCGTAGTGATGCTGCAGCGCCTCCAGCATCGCAAAGGAAGGAGCCACGACCAGCTCGGCCGCGCGCAGCCCGGCGCCGATGCGGCGGCGATAAACGTTCCATGAGGCAGGCGCCTCTTCCCCGCGCACCGCGCGCCACCAGGACAGAACGCACGAATGCCCCACCACGATCCGCGGCGCCGCGAAGGGCAGATCCCCATGGGCGTAGCCATTCAGATGCACGACGTCCGGCCGCGTCGACGCTTCCAGCGCCAGCAGCCACTCCCCCGCACGGTCCACATCGCCCCAGGGATTCTCCATCCATTCCAGGGCGAAGGTCGACACATGCAGGCGCAGGTTGGAAAGCTTGCCCGCGGCGACGCGCTGCGCCTCGCTGGGCGCCGGCCCCATCGTCGCCAGATCGACCTCCACGCCTTGCCCGGCAAGGCCGGCCGCAAGTTCCAGGGCGTAGGTCCAGACGCCGCCGACGGTGTCGGTTGTCATGAGAATTCGCATCGCCATCCCGAGGTAAGGGTCACATGCGGATCAGCGCCTTGATGAAGCCATCCGCCCGGGCGCGGGTGGCGCGAAGCGCCTCGCCAAGTTTGTCCAGCGGAAAAACGTGGGTGTACAGGGGCGACGGATCGAGCTGTCCCGTCGCCACCGCTTCCACGGCCGCCGTAATGCCTTCCAGGTACACGGCCGCTTCGCGCTCGTGCGCGTTGATCACATCCAGGCCGCGCCAGTTCCACAGCTGCATGTTCACGCTCCGCAGCCCGTCCTGGTGATAGCCGGCGACC
>JBEHXY010000136.1:0-9089 GCA_048498455.1 Planctomycetota bacterium
GAACAAGGAAGGGGGCTGGCGCTACCAGCCCGCACCGCAGGATGCCGACCTGTCGGTGACCATCTGCCAGATCATGGCCCTGCGCGCCGCCCGCAACGCCGGCATCAAGGTGCCCAAGACCACCATCGATCGCGCCCTCGATTACGTGAAAAAATCCCAGGAGCCCGACGGCGGCTTCGCCTACATGCTCAACTCGCGGGGATCGACCTACCCGCGCGGCGCCGCCGGCGTCGCCTGCCTCTATTACTCCGGCGTTTATGACGGCAACGAAATCAAGCGCGGCATCAAGTACCTCATGGCCCGCCTGCCCGGGAAAGCCGGCGCCGAAAACGACAACTATTTCTACGGCAACTACTACGCCACGCAGGCCATGTTCATGTCCGGCGGCGAAGCCTGGAGCGCCTTCTGGCCCGCCATCCGCAGCGACCTCGCCAAAAAACAGCAGGCCGACGGCTCCTGGAGCGGCGACAACGGCACCGTCTATGCCACCTCCATGGCCCTGATCATGCTCCAGGTGCCCAACCGCCTCCTCCCGATCCTGCAGAAATAACCGCGAACCCCGCGCCGCCCCTTTCCCTTTGAGGTGCCCGTGAAGTTGCTCCCCTCCTTCTGCGTCGCTCTCTCCGCCGCCGCCTTTCTCGCATCCACCGCCCGCGCCGACTGGTCGCTGATGACCTCCGACTTTTCCCAGCAGCATCCAGTCACCGTCAACACCTGGACGGCCGCCGAAGGCCTCTCCGTCACCGGCCAGAATGGAAAGCTCAACACCCTGCCCACCCGCGAAGTGGTGCTGCTTTCCTCGGACAAGAAAATCGCCCCCCCGGTCGGCTGGAAGCTCCGCCTGCGCAATGGGGATCTCGTCTATGGCGAGCCGGTGGCCATGTCCGGCCAGTCCATCACCTTCAAGACGCCCGACCTGGGCAATGTGAACCTTCCCCTGCGCTCGGTCGCGGAGCTCTCCGCCGCTTCGGCGCGGCCGACGCGCGGGTCGGCCGGCGACGCGCAGCACGATTTCATCAAGCTCAAGACCGGCGACACCATCGAGGGCATCCTCAGCTCGTTTGCCCCCGGAAAACTGCAGATCGCCGTCGGCGCCGACAACACCCAGACCGACATCGAGCTCGCCCGCGTCGACCACATCTCCTTCGGCGGGGTCGCGGCCCCGCGCACGGTGCCTCCGCTCTCCGCACGCTTCACCTTCATCACCGGCACCATCCTCACCATCCCCCTGGAAAAACCGGAAAATTTCTCCTGGTCCATCTCCAATGTCACCTTCGCCGATCCCGCCGGCGGCGATCCCCACAAGACCATCGCCGACAAGCTGGTCTCGGTCGAGGTCCTTGGCGGCCGCATCGTTTTCCTCTCCGACATCGATCCGGCCAAGGACGAACAGTCCACCTACCTCGGAGCCAAGTACCCGACGCAGGTCAACGCCAATGTCGTCGGAGGGCCGCTGCGGGTCGGCGGCACGACCTATGCCCGCGGCCTGGGCGTGCACACCCAGTCGACGCTCTCCTATGATCTTGACGGCACCTTTGAAGCCCTCACCTTCCGCCCCGCCATCGACGATGCCGCCGCTCCGCAGGGCGAAGCCAACCTGTCGGTGAGTCTCGACGGCAAGGTCGTCTGGCACCTCGACAACCTCAAGCCGGTGGCCCCCCACGGCGCCGCGCCCGACGTGGTCACCCTCCCGATCAACGGCGTCCGGAAGCTGGAGCTCCACGCCGAATCGCCGGGGAAGATGGATGTCCTGGGCCGCGTCGACTGGCTCAACATTGCGCTCACCCGTCCGTAAAGCGCTGGGCTCTTTCACCCATGGGCCGCAGCGATGCAAACTTTGCGCGATGGGACCCCCCTTCCCCATTCGCTCCGCACCACTTACCATTTACGGCGCATGAACTACCAGCTCACCTGCGTCTGCGGCCATCGCTTCCTCATCCAGGACGACCAGCTTTCCCGCACCGTCACGTGTCCCGCCTGCAAACGTCCGCTGATGCCCGTCGCCGCACCTCCCGGTGAATCCACGCCGAGCGTTCCCACGCCGACGCCCGCCGCTCCCGCCGGCACGGAACCCACCAAACGCTGCCCCTTCTGCGGCGAAGTCATTCTCGCGATCGCCAAGAAATGCAAACACTGCGGCGAGTTCCTCGACCGCGCGCCTGCCTCCGCCGCGCAGCCGCTCACCGCCGGCGCCTCCACGGCCACGGCGCCGGCATCCATTGCTCCCACGGCAGCCGGCACCGCACCTGCTGATCCCGGCGATCCGGCGCCCGTCTACGCACTCACCGTTTCGCAGTGGGACAACTTCTGGCGCTTCCTGATCGTCATCTGCGTCGCCATTCTCGCCTCGGCGGCCCTCGTGTTCATTGAACCGCTGAAGCGCTACGCCCCGCTCGGCGTGCCGGCCGTCGCGGTGCTCGCCCTGTTCGTGATGTGGTTCTTCTTCCTGTCGGTCCGAAATTCCCGCTGCTACATCCGCCCGACGCGCATCGACACCGAGATCGGAATCCTCTCCAAGGACCTCAATTCGATCGAGCTCTTCCGCATCTCGGACATGGAATTGAAACAGGGCGTCATCGAACGCCTCCTCCGCATCGGCACCATCAGGATTTTCTCCACCGATGCCACCACCCCCGAACTCACCCTCTACCAGATCCCCAGGGCCCGCGAGGTCTACAAATACCTCCAAAACCAGATCCCTCTCGCCGCCAAACAACGCGGCGCGATGTACTTCGAAAAATAACAGGGCCGATCCCTGCAGAAACCGCCCCCGCCCAAGGTTTTGCGTTTTGCGTTTTGCGTTTTGAGTTTTAGCCGTGCCCGAGCTGCCCGAAGTTGAAGAAGTCCGCCGCTCGCTCGAGCCGCACCTCCTCCACGTCCCCATCGCCTCGGTTCAAATCCTCCGGCGCGATTTCCTCACCCCCCCCACCGCGCCGCTCAAAAAACTCGTCGGCCATGCGTTCACCCGCACCCTTCGCCACGGCAAAAAGCTGTTCCTCATCACCGACGACGGACAGACCCTGCTCATTCACCTGGGGATGTCCGGCCGCGTCGATTGCGTGCCCACCGCCTCTGCGATCCCCAAACACACCCACATCGTGCTCACGCTTTCCTCCGGCACCGATGTCCGCCTGCGCGATCCGCGCCGTTTCGGCGGCGCCTGGTATTACCCGACGCTTCCCGACGCCCAGGCGCGCGAACTCAAAAACCTCGGCCCCGACGCCCTCGATCTCGCGCTCGAACATCTCGGCCACTGGCGCCGCACCCGCGGCCGGTTGAAGCACCGCCTGCTCTCGCAAAAAGATGTCGCCGGCCTGGGCAACATCTATGTCGACGAGGCCCTCTGGCTCGCGCAACTCCATCCGCTGCAGCGCGTCGACCGCATCCCCCCGGATCGCCTCCGCGCACTCGTCGCCGCCATCCACACCGTCCTGCGGAACTCCATCCGCTCCGGCGGCACGACGCTGCGCGATTACCGCAACGTCGCCGACCAGCCGGGACAGTTCGCACGCCAGCTTCAGGCCTATGGCCGCGCCCACCTGCCCTGTTTCCGTTGCGGAAAGCCCCTCAAGAGCGCACAAATCGCCGGCCGCACGACGGTCTTCTGTGCCACCTGCCAGCGTCGCCGATAAGCTCCGCCGCCCGGTGCAACCGCGTTTTCCCCCCGCAATGGCCGCCGACCCCCGCCGGACCCATCCACAAACGCCCGGCGCGCGTACAATGGGCGCAGAGATTCCGCGCCCTGGCGCTCCTGGACATTTGCGAATGACCCAACCACTCCCCGAACCCCCGCCTCCGCACGAAACGCCGCGCCTGCATCGCGGCCTGCGCTTCGGCCTCCGCCGCCACCGCCTGCTTGCCCTCGCGCTCTTCTGCCTCACGGCCTCCGCCATTCTGCTGATCGCTCCCTTCCTCAAGCGCTCCTACGCCATGGCGGGCACGCTGCGCGTTTCCGTCCGCGCCTTTGAAGCCATCCCGGAGCTTTCCCGGGTCGTCGACAACACCGCGAAGGAGCTCGACGAATTCGCCCGCCAGCAAAGCGTCGCCGTCGAGGTCTCTCCGCCGGCCGCCGACGGGTCCGCCCGCAACGTCCGTTTTTCCTCCCATGAAGGCTCGCACAATGCGGCCTTCGTCCAGGTGCAGACCGTCGCCGAGCGCTTCGCCGAGATGGTCCGCCATCGCGCCGATGAAGCGGTCTCCGCTTACGGATCGTCGCTGACCAAGCAGGGGATGCGGCTGGACAGCGACGAAACCGCCACGATGCACGAGCTGGAGAACTTCCGCATCGCGCACCGCGGCGCGCTGCCGGATGATCCCGATTCCATCCTCAAGCAATACGAGAAAATCTCGACGCAGCTCGATGACAAGCAGTCGCGCCTTCGCCTGCTCAACGAACAGATCACGCGGCTCGAGGAATACAAAAAGGGCACGCGCCCGCTGGCTCCCGCGCCCATTCCCGCGGCCGTCAACACCCCGGCGCCGGCCCCCGCGCCCGCTCCCGCCGGCGCGGACCCCGAAGTGGTTTCCCTGACGGCGCAGCTCCAGTTGATGAACGACCAGATCGACGAACAGCTCAACAAGCTCGGCCGCACCGAGCAGCACCCGTACGTCGTCGATCTCAAAAAGAAGAAGGCCGACCTCCAGAAAAAGCTCGATGCCGCCAAGCAGCGCGTCGCCGCCGGACAGCCGCCGCCCCCCGACGCCCACCTGCCCGCCGCCCCCGCCGGCACGCCTGCGAACGATCCCTCGCTTGTCGCCGCCCAGGCCGCGGAGATGCAGCTCCTGAGCCTTCGCGCGGAGCGTGACGATGTCGACGTGCAGGTGCGCACCCTCACCGCCCAGCGCGACGCCATGCAGAAATCCGTGGACAGCCTCTCGGGGATCCGCCGCGATTACAACGCCCTCAACGACAAGCTCGCCGACTTCAAGAAGGCACGCCAGGACCTCGCCGCGAAAAAAGAGGCCTACAACCGCCAGTTCGGCGGCGGTGAAGTCGCCGCCGCGGCCGCGGTCGATGTCTCCACGCTCGCCCTGGACCAAAGCTCCGCCGACCCCACCTGGCCGCGGCTGCCCGCCGTTTACGCGACGGCCCTCGCCGTTGGAGTGCTCAGCGCGCTGGCCATCGCCTGGCTGCTCGCCCGGATGGACCGCACGCTTCATTCGCCCCACGAGGCCGCCGAAATCCTCGGCACGCCCATCCTCGGCGTGGTCTCCACGATCCGCTCCCCCGCCGCCAGTCATGTGGCCAAACTTTACCACAGCATCCTGCAGCCGGCGGTGATGGTCGGCCTGGTCGCGCTGCTCGCGCTCAGCGTCTATCTCTGCCACCGCCACCTCACCGACCCCGCCTTTGGCCAGACCGGCCCGCGCGATCCCGCCCGCATGCTGCTCTCGATCATCACAGGGGGCGCCCGATGAGTTCCATCTCCGACGCCCTCAAACGTGCCCAGGAAGAACGTGAGAAACTGCGCGCCGCCGGCGCCGCGCCGGCCGCGCCAGCAGGGCCGCCCGACCCCGGCCCCCCCGCGGCACCGGTGGCTCCGCCGCCCCCGCCCGCTCCGCCGGCGCTGTCGCTCGCCTCGGTGGTCCTTCGCAAGGAGGCCGCCGCGGCTCCTGAAGCCTCGGGCATTCCCGCGCCGGCGCCGCCGCCCGCGGTTCCCGTCAACGCTCTCACGCAGGCCCTGCGTCAGGCCCCGCCGCCGCCCGCGCCGCGCACCCCGAAGGCGGTCGAAGCCGTCGTCGAGGATTACGCCTCGAAGCGCAACCTGAATCTTCCGCATGCCGTGGTCGTGTATCACGACCGCTCCGGCGCGATCGCCGAACAGTACCGCAAGATCCGCGACAGCCTCCTCACCGGCAATCCCAAGCGCGAGCCGCAGGCGATCGTCGTCACCTCTTCGAGCGCCGGCGAAGGCAAAACGACCACGGTTCTCAACCTCGGGCTGTCGCTGGTGGAAGTCCGCGCCAACCGGGTGCTGCTGGTCGATGGCTGCCTGGAGGCCGGCGGCCGCGCGTCACTCTCGAGCCTGCTGCGCCTGCCCGCCGCCAAAGGGATCGCGGAACTCGTCGCCACGCCCAACGCCGAGCTCAAGGATTTCGTCCAGGCGACCCCGTGGAACAACCTGTTCCTGCTGCCCGCGGGCGCCAAGACCACCCCCGCGGCCGCCGCGGAACTCCTCGCCTCCGCCGGTTTCCGCGCCGCCCTGCGCCACCTCCGCAGCACCTTCGACTGGATTCTGATCGACACCCCCGCCGTGCAGGCCCTTCCCGACGCGGGCCTCTTCGCCGCCGCGGCCGATTCGCTCCTGCTCGCCGCGGCGCTGCACCGGACCCCGCACAAGAAGATTCAATCCACCCTCCGCCGCCTGCATGCCCTGAACCTTCCCCTCAAGGGCACCATCCTCACGCATGCCTGATGGGGTTCACCGGCGCGGGGCCCCTGAAAAAAGCGGCGGAGGAACCCGCCCTCCACCCGCACGACCGTTTCCCGCCATCACCCCCAGCCAAGGTTTTGCGTTTTGCTTTTTGCGTTTTTACGCAACCACTTTCTCGCCGACGTTCTCGACGAACTTTCCCTTGTCGAGGTGAATCAGCCGCCCTGCCGCCGCGGCGGAGTGCGGGTCGTGGGTCACCATCACGATCGTCTTGCCAAATTCCTTGTTCAGGCGCTGCAAGAGCGTGAGCACGTCCGCGGCGCTGGCGGCGTCGAGGTTGCCCGTCGGCTCGTCGGCCAGCAGCAGGTCCGGATCGGTGACGATCGCCCGCGCGATGGCCACCCGCTGCTCCTGCCCGCCGGAGAGCTGCCGCGGAAAATGGTCCAGCCGGTCGCCGAGGCCCACCAGCTCCAGCGCCGTCGCCGCGTTCTCCCGCCGCTGCCGCCGCGGCAGGCTCGTGAGCTTGAGCGGCAACTCCACGTTCTCCAGCGCGTTGAGCACCGGAATCAAATTGAACGCCTGGAATACAAAGCCCAAATGGTGGTTCCGCCACCGCGCCAGCGTCCCCTCGCCCATCATCGCCGGCTCATCCCCGAGCACCACCAGCCGCCCATCCGTCGGCCGATCCATGCCGGCGATCAAATGCAGCAGCGTGGACTTGCCCGATCCCGACGGCCCCATCAAGGCCACAAACTCGCCCCGCCGAATCTGCGTGTTCACGCGGTCGAGGGCCACCACCACGTTGTCCCCGCGGCGAAATTCCTTGGTCAGCCCGATCGCCTCCACCACCGGCAAACTTTCCACGGCAACCTGCGTCATCACCATCTCCAAAAATCCCGCCCGCCCGTCCGATCATTCGTCCGTCAGTCATTCGTTCGTCATTTCGCCGCGCCTTTGATCTTCACCGCATCTCCCTCCTTCAATCCTTCCGGCGGCGCGACGATCAAATCCTCCCCGCCGATCAGCCCCTTTTTCACTTCGACTTCGCCGCTGGCGCTGCGCAGGCCCGTTGTCACCGCCACCTTCCGGGCCTTTCCCTCCTCCACGACGAAGACCGTTCCCTCGTGGACCGCCGACGACGGCACCCGCACGGACGCCTTGGTCGCGCCCGCGGCTTCCCCGCCGGCGCCCTGCGTTCCCGCCCCGGGAGGCGAGAGAAAGCTCACCGTTGCATTCATGTCCGGCCGCAGCCGCCCGTCGGGATTGAGGACCTTCACGCGCACCAGCACCGTCGCCTTCTGGCGATTCGCCAGGGGCGAAATCCGCTCCACCGCTCCCTCGTACTTCACATCCGGATAGGCGTCGGTCACGATCCAGCACTTGCCGCTGGAGGTCACCTGCGCGAAATTGTTCTGCGAGATGTCGAGCTCCACCAGCAGGTCATTGAGATCCGCGAGCGACACCACGTAGCCCTTGGCCCCGCGGTCACCGACGAATCCGTTGGTGACGAACTCCCCCACTTCCACGTTCCGCTCCAGCACGGTCCCGGAAATCGGCGCCCGGATCACGGTGTTCTGCAGATCGATGGTGGCGTTCGCAAGGCTCCCCTCGAGTTGCCGCACCGTAGCCGCCTGGGCCGCGATCTGCTCCTTGCGCGTGCCCGCCTTCAACAGCGCCAACTGCTGCCGCATCGCCTCGGCAGAGGCCTTCCGCGATTTCATCAGCGCCTCGGCGTCGTCGACCTCGGCGGGCCGCTGCGAATCCCGCACGCTCAGCACCCGCTTGTATGCCCGCTCCGCATTCTCCGCCTCCACCTCCGCCCGCTCCACCTGGGCCGCCATCTGCGCCAGTTCCTCCACGCGCGATCCCGCCTCCAATTCCGCCAGCCGGGCCTTGGCGTTGTCCAGCAGCCCCTGCTGCTGCATCACCCGGGCCTTGTATTCATCATCCTCCAGGCGGACGAGCACCTGGTCCTTCTCGATCTTGTCGCCCATCTCCACGCCGATCCACGCCACCCGCCCCACCACCTTGCTCGCCAGCTCGATCTTGTGCGCCGCGATGATGTACCCCGTGGCATTGAGCACCACCAGGTCGTTCGCCGCCCCGGTCGACGCACTTTCCTGCAGCCGCACCCGCACCGTCTCCACCTCCACCGCCGACGCCCCCTGCGCATACTTCCACGCCCCGGCAGCCCCCGCCCCCAGCACCACCACCAGCAGCGCCCACGGCCACACGCGCCGCTCCCGCCGCCGCACCTTGTGCGATTTATCAATCCGCAACTTCTGCAATTCCGCGCTCATCACAACCCGTCACCAGAAACCAGAAATCCAAACCTCAAAAACAGACTTCGTGCGCCTTCATTCCTTCGTGCCTTCGTGCTTCCCGTCGTCGTCATCGACACCGTCACACTTCCCGCATCGCCTGCACAATACTCTTTTTCGACGCCGCCCACGCCGGTAAAAATCCCCCCAGGGCCCCGATCGTCGCGGCGAAAATCAGTCCATACGCCATCGCCAGCGGCGTCACCTTGAACTGAAACGTCGTCTCGCTGAAGGTCTGGAAATTCCCCACGCCCGTCGTCAGCCCGTTGATCGGAACCGCCAGCAGGCATCCCACCACCCCGCCCACCAGCGCCAGGAACACCGACTCCAGCATGAACGACAGCAGGATCGACACGCGCGAGAATCCCAGCGCCCGCAGCGTGCCCACCTCGCG
>JBEHXY010000137.1:0-9064 GCA_048498455.1 Planctomycetota bacterium
CACGGCCTGGGGGTGGACGCGGATGTCCCCACGGCCATCGAGTATTACAAAAAAGCCGCCAACCTCGGCGACAGCCTCGCGATGAACAACCTCGGCTCGATTTATCACAACGGCACCGGCATTCCGAAGGACGACTCGCAGGGCCTGAAGTACTTCCAGAAAGCCGCCGCCGCCGGCAGCGTCATGGGCATGGCCAACCTCGCCCTGATGTATGAAAACGGCTACGGGACCGACGCCGACCTCGCCACCGCGACCACCTGGTACAAGAAAGCCGCCGCCGGCGGAAACGCCACCGCCAAGAAGTGGCTCACCGACCACAAGGTCGCGCCCTGACACCACGCCTTGGCCGGCCACCGGTTTGAAGGGCATGCGCTTCCCGGGCCCGTCGCCTGAAGCGTTTCCGCGAAAGCTTTCGACGGCTGCGCCTACGTTTCAGGAGTGTCCGCCACGCCTTGAGCAGGAGGCCGCGATGAGACGTCTGCCCTTTGCGCTGTCGCTGGTGCTGGCCGGTGCGTCGCTGGCGCTGGCCGCCGATCCGCAGCCGATCCCGGTCAACGGGGATGTGCCCATCCAGCCTGAGGCCACCGCCGCGACCGCGCCTCTGCTTCGCGTCACCCGTGTCACCGAGGCCTCCTCCGACAAGTTGCTCACCGCCACGCTCGCCGCGCTGCAGGCCTCGCGCGATGCGCTCAAGGTCGTGCACGTGTCCGCCGACTGCTCGACCGAGGAATACGACCCCGCCACCAAGAGCTGGTTGCCCGGCGAGGGCATCCTGGGGGAGGCCTACTTCGAGACCGCCCAGCCGCAGCGCACCCACGTGCAGGTCGAACGCGAGCTCAGTCCCGCCGTCGTCGCCAACGGCGTGCCGTTCCCGCAAATGTACGTCGCCACCTGGAACGGCGTTGAAACGCGCGTGTGGGAAATGAACCGGGGCCGCAGAGACATGGGCACCATTCAGTCGGGCAATTCCCACCGCGGCGCGGCGCTGCTGGGCGAGACCTTCGCCTATCCCCTGGAATTCCTCGCCGCCAGCGGGCAAATCGTCGACAACCCGCGCCAGATCGTGGTCACCCCGGCTGCCGCCACGGCGCGGCGCGTCCTGCTCAACACCCCCCAGCCCGCGACTGAAATCACCCTGCGCTACAACGCCGGCGGCGTGCCGATGGCCTTCACTTACTGGTTTGATTCCGCGCACAGTCACGTGCTGCTCGGCTGCGAAAGAACCGTCGGCACCGCCACCCCGCAGCAATCCGTCACCCACGCCATCCTCGAAGCCGCGCCCACGCTCTTCTACACGCAGTCGGCGACCTCGATTTCCAGCGTGGCTGGCCAGCCGCTTCGCCGCACCACCTTCCATGCCACGCAGGTCAAAGCCAACGAGGCGGTGGCCGAGGACCTCTTCACGATCGAATTCCCGCCGGGCATGGCCGTGTACGTGGAAAAACGCTGAGGGGGCTGCGCTTTCTCATCCCGCTCAAAGGCCGCCGATGCCGGCCGCCGCGCCCTTCGCCCGCTGAATACCGAGCCAGCGCGCCACGGTCCCGTGAATCGCCACCGTCGGCACCGGCCCCAAATCCTTGCCGCCCCATTTTGAATCGCTCCGCCACATCACCATCCCGCCCTCCATCCGCGGCTCCCACTCCACCGGGTACCCGTGCGTGCCGTGCGGCAGATTCGCCAGCGGCCCGATCTCCATCTCCTGCTTCGGCTCAAACGCATAGCCCGACTGCAGCACCGCCACCACGTCGCCCACGCGGTCCGGCTGGTCATAACCCCAGCGCGCCGGCAACTCCTCCCGCTTGTACACCTGCATGTGCCCCGCGTAATCCTTCGCCCGAAGCTGTGCGACGATCTCCTCCACGCGCTTTGCCCGCGCCGTCGGGTCCAAATTCCGCGACACGTACACATTCCCCACCGGTCCGCTCGTCGCCACCTGGAGGTCGCCGCCCTCCTTCGCGGCGACCGCCAGTGCCAAATTCACCCCGGTCGTGATCGACACCATGCCATGATCGGTCGTCACCAGGAAATAGAGCACATCGCCGGGCCGCTTGTGCGCCTGGAACACCGCCTCCACGCGCTCGAAGAATCGCTGCAGCAGCGCATCGGTCTTCACCAGCGCATCCGTCACCTCCTGCGAATCGGGCCCGAATTTGTGGCCCGGCGGATCGGTCGCCTCCAGATACCCCATGAGCAGCCGCAGCGGTTCGGCCCCCGGATGGGCCGCCGCATCCCCCTCATACGCCGCGGCCAGGCGATCGAGTCGTTGTTCATCGGTCTGGCTTTTGTCATAGACCGCGGGATTGAAATAGGCGGCGGCATCAGCTCCCGCCTCCATCTGCGACAGCGGCCAGTCATACACCGCCGTGCGCACGCCCTGCCGCGTCGCCGTCATCCAGATTGGCTCGGCGAGCAGCAGCGATCCATCCGGCGGAAATTCCCACGCTTTGCCGGTCGCCGCATCCACAAAATTGTTCGCGGGAATCCCGTGGTGGGCCACCGTCACCCCGGTCGCCTCGGTCACGTGGCTGGGAAACGTGAGCGACGGAAATCCCGGCCGCAGGTGCTGGGTGTACGCCCCCTCGCGCATCAGCCGCATCAAAAACGGCGGCCGCACGCGCTCCAGGTAATCGCCGCGCATCCCATCCACACTCACCCACACCACCGTCGCCCGCCGCTTCGCCGCCGCGGTCCCCTCCTGCCGCGCCCGGCATCCCGCCACCATCGCCAACACCATCAGCAACAAAACCCATCGCACAAATCACCGCCCAAAGTCTTCGTGCCCGTTCGTGTCTTCGTGCCTTCGTGTTGCCGTCGTCCCTCGCCCCCGTCACTCTTTCCCGAGAAACCGCGGACAAAATGGATACTTCACCTCCACCGGCTCCCCCGTCTGCGTCAGCTTCCCCGTCGCCCCATCCACCGCAAACACCACCGCGTTGTTCCCATCATGGTTCGTCACGATCATCCACTTGCCCGTCGGATCGAACTCAAAATTCCGCGGCATCTTTCCCTTGCTCGACACCTCCTCCACAAGCGTCAACTTCCCCGTCGCCGGATCCACCGAAAACACCGCGATCAATCCGTCCACGCCCACCAGCCGGTTCGACGCATACACAAACCTGTTGTTGGGATGCACCAGGATCTCCGCCCCCGTGCTCGCCCCCTTGAAGTCCTCGGGCAGCGTCGAAATCCGCTGCGTCTCCTTCATTGCTCCGCGCTGGCCATCCCAATCCATCACGTGAATCGCGCTGCCCATCTCGCACATCACATAGACGCGCTTGGCATCCTTCGAAAACGCAAAATGCCGCGGACCGTCGCCGGGCGTGATCGGCGCGCTGGGAGGATCGTTGGGCGTCAGTGTTCCCGCCGCGTTGTCATACTTGTAGACAAAGACCTTGTCCGCCCCGAGGTCCGCGGCCAGCACGAACTTCCCGCCGGGATCTTCCTGGATGGAGTGGGCAAACGCATGCGGCTGCCGCACCGCGTTGGGCCCCTTGCCCTCCTGCTGCACAAACGCGGTGCGCTCGCCGAGGCTGCCGTCGGCGTTGATGGCCCACACGCCGATGTTGCCCCCGCCATAGTTGGCCGCCAGCGCATGCTTGCCGTCGCGGTCCAGCGCCACGTAACTGGTGTCCGCCCCGCCCGCGCTCACCGCATTCAGCGGCGTCAGCGATCCAGTTTTCCTGTCCACCGCCAAAGCGCTCACCCCGCCGCCCGGCTTGCCCTGAAACGTCGTCCCCGAGTTGCAGGTGTAGAGGAATTTGCCATCCTTCGAGAAGCAGTAATACGCCGGCGCCTGCACGTCGGCCGCAACGGTCTCCACCGGCGAGAGCTTGCCGGTCGCATCATCAAACGTCGCCCGCCGAAACCCCAGCCCGGAGGCCTGGTGCGTGCCGAAGAAAACCCACTCTTCCGCCGCCTGCACCGCCGTCGTCGAAACCGCCATCGCCATCACCACCGCCGCCAGAACCAATCGCCGCATCGCTGACTCCTGCACAAGCGCTTCGCCGCGCACGATAAACCTGTTCCTGCGTCACGTCCATCATCTGCCAAGTTCTAACAGCGTTCGTCAGGGTCGCCGGTGCCTTCGCTATACTCGACGCATGCCCGTTCTTGCCTACCGGTCCCCCTCTCCGCCGACGGTCGTCCGCCAGACCGCCTCGCGCTGGCTCAAAAACGCCGCCCGCGCCACTGCCACCGCCGCGCTGGTGAGCTTCATCGCCCACGCCATCCTCACCTGGCGTGCTGCCCCTGCGCCGTGGGCTTTTCTGCACGACCTGGTTGCCACCGATTTTCTCCTGTCATTACCTGCCGTGGGGCTGGCCTGCACCGCCGCCGCCCTTACCGCGTTGGCCAAGCCTGTCCTGCATGCCAACCCCGCCGCCTGCTACACCGCCTCCGCCCTCGTCATGCTTCTGCAGTTGTTCAGTCTTCTGCTCTCGTTTGTGGGCGTCGGCGGCTGCACGTTTTTCCTGACCACGTTCCGGCCCATTTACCTTCTCTATCTTCCCCTCGCCGGCATTGCCCTCTTCGCGCTGGCCCTCTTCTCTGATCTCAACCACCTCCTCCAATGGATCCCCAGGTACCCCAACGGCGAGACCACCCTTAACCGCTTCCTCCCGCGCCTGCCCTTCGATTGAGGCGTTGCAATGGTGCTTACCTTGCCTTCGGCATCTCCTCCCACGTCGGTGACACCTATGACGTGCTCCTCCATAACGCGCCGGCCTGACTCCTTTACCTCATCGGTGCACTGAACACACACTGCTCCGGTTCGCGCGTGTATCATGGGCACGCATAATGGCCCGCCAGCTCTCCTTGCTCCAGGTTTCCAGCATGCTGCTCCTTGCCAGCACGTTGCTGCTGTGGGCCCTGAGCTATTTCCGCGCCCCGACCTTGGAACTCGAGCGCAATCGCCCCCTCGCCACCGGCGGCGTGGAGTACGTCGTTCAAGCCCTCGCCATTTCCTCCGGCCGCTTGGAGTTCGTCGCCCGCCACGGAACCTTCGGTATGCCGCCCGCGATCGAAGCCGTCAAGCGTTTGCTGGCCCATCCCGGTTCTGACATGGACGTTCGCACCGCCATGGCCTGAACAGGCGCCCGCCACGTTCTGGAACCACCTCGGATTCCGAGAGGAGGCCGTCACCTGGTTCCACCTTGGGGCAATCGACAGTTCCACCGCGTTGGCCTTTCCTCTGTGGCTGCCAGCCATTCTGTTTGCAGTACCGCTGGTCACCGCCACATGGGCGGCCGCGAACCGCCGCCGTTTCCACAAGGGTCGCTGCCCGCGCTGCAACTACGACCTTCGCGCCACCCCCGAGCGCTGCCCCGAATGCGGCACAGCCCGGTCTGGATCGCCGATGAGACCCACATCGCGCAGTACGTGAGCTTCAATATGCGCCCTCACCTCCCAACCCCGGGCCGCTACCATCCCCGCAGCCGCCCGGTTCACCCCGCCGCCGCGGCGATCTTCTCCACCAGCCGGGCCATCGGCAGGGTCCCGCGCACCTCCAGCGGCCACGGGACCCAGCGGAATTCCTCGTACCGCTTCCCGCCGGCTGTCGCACACGACGGCAGCATTACCTCGCCGCCCACCACTTCCGCCCGCACCACCTCAATCCGCATCGCCCGATGCGTCAGGCCGTGCCGCACCTGGCCGCACCCCTTCACCTCTCCAACCGCCAGCCCCAACACCTCGCGCACCCACCCCGCCACCCCTTCCATCTTCTTGCTTCTTAATTCTTGCTTCTTGATTCCCTCCACCACCGGCACCTCCCACATCCCCTCCCACACGCACCCCATCGGCCGCCGCATCACCAGCACCTCCCAATGACCGTCCTCGCCCCCGCTTACAGGTTTTGCGTTTTGAGTTTTGCGTTTTGAGTTTTTACGCAGGAGCACCAGCGCCACCCCGCGCACCACCGGCACCGCCCCCTTCTTGCCCTTCACCGGCAGCTCCATCTGCCGCCCCTCCGCAAACGCCCGGCAGAACCCCTTCACCGGACACAACAAACACGCCGGGCGGCTCGGTGGGGGGGTACACACCGTCGCCCCCAGCTCCATCAGTGCCTGGTTCACATCGCCGTAGCGCCCATCACCGGTCGCGGCGACGAGCTCCTCCGCCACCCGCCAGAAGAACGGCTGGTTCTTCGCCTCGCTTATGTCCTTGTCATAACCCGTGATGCGCGCCAGCACGCGCATCACATTGCCATCCACGACCGGCGCCGCCACCCCGAAGGCGATGCTCGCCACCGCCCCGGCCGTGTACCTGCCCACCCCCGGCAGCGCCATCAGCCCCTCGACGGTGTCGGGCAAGTCCCCCCCATGCCCCTCGACGACCGCCTTGGCTGCCTGATGGAGATGCTTGGCCCGCCGGTAGTACCCCAGCCCCGCCCACAAACTCAGCACCTCCTCCAACTCCGCCGTGGCCAATGCCTTAAGCGTCGGGAAGCGGGCCAGAAACCGGGCGTAGTAGGGCTTGACCGTTTCCACCTGGGTCTGCTGGAGCATGGTTTCGCTGAGCCAGATGGCGTAAGGGTCGCGGGTGAGCCGCCACGGCATGTCGCGTTTGGCGGTGTCATACCACCCCAACAGGTAGCGGTGCAGCTGCGCCAGTGGGAGCAGGGCTTGAGGTTTTGGGGGATCGAGGTCGGTCATGTTTGCCACGCCATTATAGACTCTCCGCCACTCTGCCGCCCCACAACCTATAGCTCAGCCAGCAGTTATACCTCCCCCCATCCGGTGTCCTGTGGCTTGCAGAAAAAATCAACTGGCATGCCAAACACCACCACCTATTGAGGTCTAAAATTTGTTATGCCACAACTATCGGGCGCATCTGGTGGTTAAGTTGTGGAAAACTTGTCACGCAACATTTAGTCAAGACGCCAATTGACACTACCAGATATAGTGTTATCGTTTCCCCGGCTCTGAGGATTAGCGGACGGTTAAGTCCGCCGCCAGAGCTCAACATGTCGCTTTACCCGTCATGGCGGCGAGTGGACCCGCCGCCCTGACTTCCAACAGACGGAACCCCCCACCATGGGCATCCTTTCCGACAACCAGATCGAACGTCTCGTGACGATCCGCCCCTTCGAAAAGGCCGCCAAACGGCCGGGGACGATTTCCTTCGGCGTCACCAGCTACGGCTACGACGTCCGCGTGGGCACGCACTTCAAGATCTTCACGAACGTCAACTCCTCGATCGTCGATCCCAAGAGCTTCGACCCCTCCTCCTTCGTCGATGCAGACGCCTCGGCCAAGGGCTACATTCTCATCCCGCCCAACTCCTTCGCCCTGTGCGAGACGGTCGAGTACTTCGAGATTCCGCGCGACATGCTGGCGATCTGCGTCGGGAAGTCGACTTATGCCCGTTGCGGCATCATCGTGAACGTGACCCCGCTCGAGCCGGAATGGAAGGGCAAGGTCACGATCGAAATCTCCAACACCACGCCTCTGCCGGCCAAGATCTACGCCAACGAAGGCATCGCCCAGATCATTTTCCTCCGCGGCGAAGAAGTCTGCGCCCGGAGTTATGCCGACAAATCCGGCAAGTACCAGGACCAGCCCGGTCTGACGCTCCCCAAGGTCGACTGAAGACCACGCTCGCGCGTGGGCCGGGCAAACACGCGCACGCAGCCACCGGTCGTTCCGCCCCCGACCCCTGGCTGTCAACCGTCTCGCGGCGAAGAGTTGTTGTTCCCCCAAGTCTCTCTGGCCCCGAAGCCCGCACGGAAGCAGGAGTCGTTCATGAAAATCACCCGCCGTTTTACCAAGCCCGGTGTCGACGTGTTTTCCACGGTCACCTGGTCGAAGCGCACCAGCCGCATCATGCACACGGATGGCACGGTCGTCTTTGAGATGAAGGACGCCGAGATTCCGGCCGACTGGTCGCAGCTCGCCACCGACATCGTGGTCTCCAAGTATTTTCGCAAGGCGGGCATTCCGCAGGTCGATGCCGACGGCCAGCCGGTGGTCGATGAAAACGGCAAACAGAAGACAGGGCCGGAGAAGTCGGTCAAGCAGGTCGTGCATCGCCTCGCCGGCTGCTGGATGCACTGGGGCAAACAGTACAACTACTTCAACAGCGACGAAGACGCCCAGGCGTTTTACGATGAACTTTCCTACATGCTGCTGAACCAGATCGCGGCCCCCAACTCGCCGCAGTGGTTCAACACCGGGCTCAACTTCGCCTACGGCCTGACCGGTCCGTCGCAGGGCCACTGGCACGTGAACCCGGCCACCAGCACGCTCGAGCAAACCAAGGACGCGTACACCCATCCGCAGCCCCACGCCTGCTTCATCCAGGGCGTCGGCGATGACCTCGTCAATGACGGCGGCATCATGGATTTGTGGACCCGCGAGGCGCGGCTCTTCAAGTATGGCTCGGGAACGGGGACGAATTTCTCCAAGGTTCGCGGCGAAAACGAATCGCTCTCCGGCGGCGGCAAGTCGTCGGGACTCATGAGCTTTTTGAAGATCGGCGACCGGGCGGCGGGTGCGATCAAGTCCGGGGGCACCACGCGGCGCGCCGCGAAGATGGTGTGCCTCGATCTCGATCACCCGGACATCGAAGAGTTCGTGAACTGGAAGGTCCGCGAGGAAGTGAAGGTCGCCTGTCTCGTCGAAGGCCTGAAGCACCTGCCCAAGGAACAGCAGGAACTCGCCAGGAAGATGAAGCTGAAGCTCGATTACGACTTCAACGGCGAAGCCTACATGACCGTGTCGGGGCAGAATTCGAACAACTCCGTTCGCGTGTCGAACAAGTTCCTCAAGGCTGTCGAAACCGATGGCGACTGGCAGACGATCAAGCGCACCAACGGCAAGGTGCACAAGACGATGAAGGCCCGGGATCTCTGGGCGCAGATCGCCTACGCGGCCTGGCGCTGTGCGGATCCCGGCGTGCAGTACGACGACACCATCAACGAGTGGCATACCTGCCCGCAGAGCGGCCGGATCAACGCGAGCAACCCCTGCTCGGAATACATGTTCCTCGACAACACGGCGTGCAACCTGGCTTCCGTCAACCTGATGAAGCTGTTCAACGAGACCACGCGGCAGTTCGACATCGAGGG
>JBEHXY010000138.1:0-9056 GCA_048498455.1 Planctomycetota bacterium
GCCCTCATTCGCCGCATTCACGACGCCGGCCACACCCTCGGCAACCACTCCCTCGACCACCACCACTTCGGCGTCAACCGCAAACTTCCCTACTGGCGAAACCAGCTCGAAGCCACCCAGAAAATCATCGCCGACATCACCGGCCACCCGCCCTTCCTCTTCCGCCCCCCGATGGGCTTCAAAACCCGCGCCCTCGCCGCCGCCGCCAGGGAATTCCGCCTCCCCGTCGTCGGCTGGTCCGTCCGCGCCTACGACACCCAGCCCACACCCCCCGACCTCCTCGCCCGGAAACTCCTCAAGCGCACCGCCGGCCACGACATCGTCCTGCTCCACGACGGCCTCGACCCCCATCGCAAAAATCCCCCGCAAGCCGCCCAGCAGCATACTGCCGACGCCCTCCCCGCCTACCTCGCCGGCATCGCCGAAAAACAACTCCGCATCCTCCCCCTGCTCGACGCACTTCTCGCGAACTCTTCGGTACAATCTCCTGCGTGACTGTACCTTTATCTCATCCCCGCCCCGCCCTCCGCGATCGCCTTCGCACCCTTTATATCCACACCACCCTCGTCCTCGCCCTGTTCCTGTTCATGCTTCTCCTCGGCCCCGTTCTCCTGGTCGCCGGCTGCACCTTTGACCGCCACCGCGCCTTCGCCCGCCGCGCCGTCCGCTCCCTGTTCCCCCGCCTCATCCGCCACCACTGCTGGCTCGCCGGCCACCCCCTGCAGCGCGACCCGCTTCCCCCGGACCTCACGCCGCTCGCCTCCCAGGGCCCCTGCATCATCGTCGCCAACCACTGTTCCTGCATGGACGTCCTGCTGCTGATGACCCTCCCGCTTCCCCTGGGCAACGGCCGCGTCTGGGCCAAAGACTGGCCCTTCCACGTCCCGCTGCTGGGCGCCCTGATGCGCCTCTCCGGCCACCTGTTCGTCAACGACTTCAACCTGCTGCCCGACGCCCAGGAGTGCCTTGCCGACGGCTCCTCGCTGCTGGTCTTCCCCGAATCCTCCCGTTCGCGCAACGGCAAGCTCTCCCGCTTCCGCGAAGGCGCCTTCCTCCTCGCCGCCCGCACCAACCGCCCGATTCTCCCGGTCGCGATTCACGGCACGTTCGCCTGCATGCCGCCCGGCCAACCCTGGGTTTTCCGGCCCATCCTGCGGGTCCAGCCGCTGGCGTTGCTGCATCCGGATCCCAGCGACCCCAAGTCGCACCTCACGCTCCGCCGCGAAGCGCACGCCCTCATCGCCAGCGCCTTGCGCCAGGACCTCGCGCCCAAACCCCTGCCCGAACCGGCGGCCGCATGAGCGAGCCCGCGCATCCGCCGACGCTTCCGCATGCCCCGCCGATGCACTGGCTCGACAGCGCGACCCTTTCTTCCGAAGGCCGCACCACCACCGCCACCCGCCGGATCACGCCCGCGCATCTGTTTGTCGAAGCCGGCCACCTGCTTCCCAGCGCCCTGATCGAACTGCTGGCACAGACCGCCGCCGCCGGCGCGATCCTGCGCGCCGCCCACACGCGCACGCCGGCGCCGGTCCGCGGCGTGCTGGCGGCCATCCACCACTTTCACGTCCACGCGGCCGTGCCCGCCCCTTCCACCCTTACCCTGACCGCCACGCTGCAACTCACCCGCGGCCCGCTCACCCGGTGCGATCTCGCCGCACACCTGGACGAAACGCTGATCGCCGAGGCGCAGATGACCTTTCACCTCACGCCTGACAGCGCCGTCCGCGTCGAGTAAACTCCCGATGTCTCGCGCACCAGCACCAGGACCCCCATGACGCCCACAGAATCCGCCCTGATCGACGTGCTCTCCAAGGGCCTCAAACTTCACCGCACCACGCCCATCCTCCCGTCGACGGCGATCACGCGCGCCGCGGCCGGCGCGCCCGCGGCCGACACCCTCGGCCTGGACTCCGTCGACATCCTCGAGATCGCCGTGCTTCTCGACAAGCACTTCGGCGTGATGCTGGAGGAAGGCAACGAGGAAGTGCGCACGGCGCTGACGAGCATCGCCACGCTGGCCGCCTACATCGACGCCCACCGCCCGCCGACAACCTGACACACGAATTCAAGGCTCATGCTTCACGTTCCGCCGTGCACGCGCACCTTGATGCTCGCCGCGCGGCCCGCGCCATCCACCACCCGCACCACATAGGCCCCCGGCTCCGGTCGCCACGCTAGACGCTGGCCCGCACTCGCAGTGCCCACGAGCTCTCCATTCGCGAACCACCAGCGCTGCTCGCCGCTGCCCCCGCTGCCCTGGAGCATCACGCGGCCGTCCTTTTCCAAAAACAGCTCGGCTCCCGGCGGCGGCGAGACCACCGCCAGCGTGTGCTCCGCGCCCGGCACGACTTTGCCCGTTTTTTTCGCGAGCTCCCAAGGATGCCCGGGCGCTGCATTGTCCACGGCGCCGAGCACCTGCAGCGCCAGCGGGGCCGCGGCCTCCACGCCCACCAGCGCCGGACTCTCCGCCCCATCCGCGTTGCCCAGCCACACCACCACGGTGAAACGCGGCGTCGTTGCGGCGCACCAGGCGTCGCGGAGATCGCTGGAGGTTCCCGTTTTCCAGGCGGCACCGCGCGCAGCGGCCGCCTCGCCGCCCTGGATCGCCAGGGTCCGTCCTTCGTCGGCAAGGCAGGCGAGGGTTTCGTTGGCCACGGTCTCGGGCAGGGCACGCTCGGCGGCAACTTCATCGCCGGCGATCAGCGTCGCCGCAACGTGCCGGCCGCCGCGGGCCAGCGTGGCATAGCCATCGGCGATCTCCAGCGGCGTGGCCTCGGCGCCGCCAATCGCCAGGGCGAGGCCGAAATCGCGGTGCGAGCGCGCGGGGGTTGCGACGCCGGCGCGGGCCATCGTCGCCAGCGCCTCGTCCACGCCCACTTTCGCCAGCAGGGTCATGGCGGGAATGTTGCGTGACTGGGCCAGCGCCTCGGCCGCCGTGAGGGCCCCGCGGTACTCGCGGTCGAAGTTCACCGGCGTATAGCCGGCCCACGCCTTGGGCGAATCGACGAGCACATCCGCGGGACCGATCAGGCCATCGCGGAAGGCCGCGGCATACACGAAGGGCTTGAGCAGGCTGCCGGTGGAGCGGGCGCGGCGCGTCAGGTCCACCGCCCCGGCGCGGCCGCTGACGCTCACGCTGGCCAGGACATGGCCGGTCGGCACCTCCAGCACGACGACCGCCGCGGAATCCACGCCGCTGACGCGCCACTTCTGCAACTGCTCGCGGGCGATGGCACTGGCCGCCTGCTGCACCCGCGGATCGAGGGTGGTTCGCACCGTTTCGCCCGGATGGTGCGCGGCTGCGGAGGCGAGCGCCGGCAAGGCCCCGTTAGCATTCTGGCGCTGCGGCAGGGCGAGCCAGCGGGCATCGACGGGTTCGGCGTCGGCCACGGAAAAATCGCGGTCGGAGATCGCGCCGGTGGCGCGCATGCACTCGAGCACATGATGGCGCCGGGCCAGCGCCGCCTCCGGATGGCGATCCGGCCGCAGGCGGTTGGGTGATTGCGGCAGGCCCGCCAGCAGCGCCGCCTGGGCCAGTGAAAGGTCGCCGCAAGCGCGTCCGAAATAGCGCCACGACGCCGCGCCCGCGCCGACGAGGTTGCCCCCGAAGGGCGCGCGGTTCAGATACTCGGTCAGGAGCGCGTCCTTGGTCATGCGGCGATCGAGCTGCGCGGCGCGAAAGGCCTGCTCGATCTTGTTGGTGAACGTGCGCGGCCGCGGCTCCCGGAGACGCTCGACCTGCATGGTCAGCGTCGACGCCCCGCGGCGGATGTGCAGCGACGTCGCATCCTCCCACGCGGCCCCGAACACCGAGCGCCAGTCGATGCCGCCATGCTCATAGAAGCGCCGGTCCTCCACCGCCACGATGGCCTTTTTGAGCCAGGGGGAGAGCTGTTCAGAGGTGAGCGGGAAGCACCAGGTGTCCTGCGTGCTGATGAACGCGGCCATTTCGCGGCCGTCGGCGTCGAGCGTGCGCGTCGCGGCGGCGGGCAGGCGGGCGTCGGTGCGGTAGGGGATCGCACGCAGCGCCGCCTCCCACGCGCAGCGCCCGCCGATCGCCAGCGCCGCCGCCAGCAGCGCCCCGCGCAGGGCCCTTTGCCGCCATTTGCGCAGCCGCTGGTTCATGGCCCGGCCAGTGCCTTTCTGCCGGAGGTGACCACCAGCTTGCCGCCTCCATCCGCGAGGCTGTTGATGCCCGGGTCGTACATGCACTCGGCGTGGACCGGCGGCACGATGAAGGTTCCGGCGGTCACCGCGCGCGCGAGGTACGTGAAGGTGCTGACGCCCGCCTGGAGGTCGGCGACGAGCACCAGGCGATCGTCGCGCATGTCGAGCCTGCCGGGGGAGAGCGGCATGGGGCGCAACCGGGCGTCGGCATCGTTCTGCGGCGTGTCGCCGTCGGATTTCGCGGTCGTGACGAGTCGCGGATTTTCGATCTCCATGCCCGCGGGCAGCAGGTCCTCCACCACGACATTTTTCAAATCGCTCGGTGTTTCCAGGGTCAAACGCACCTTCACGGCGGCGCCGCTGGCGACTTCGAGGGAGGAGAGCGGCTGGTCGTTTTCGGCCAGGTAGGTGCGCCGCACCTTCAGCACGTGATCGGCGGCCGCGGGCATTTCCAGGGGCACGCCGCGCTGGATCCAGGCCACGAACGCCTTGGCGCCGGCAGGGCCTTCGACCTTTACGGCGAGGTCGCCGTCGACTTTGCCGCTGGTTTTCCACTGCGCGGGGGCGCCGGGTTTCGCGGTGGCGAGCAGGTGGTCGCCGAGGGTGACGGTCGCCGCGGAAAAGGCCGCCTCCTCCTTCGTGGAGCGGAAGTATTTGCCCAGGGCGAGGAACGCCAGCGCGTTGTCATGGGTGGTGAGCCAGCCATCGAACGCGGTGGTTCCCGCGCCCGCCGCCAGCTTCTGCGCCAGGCTGGGGATCCGCGGATCGTCGGCGTTGATGGTGAGCATGGTCGTCAGGAGCAGGGCCTGGTCCTGCACGGGCGAGGCAAGGGTGTGGCCCTGTTCGCGGGTGCGGGTGGGCGGCAGATCCTGCGGCAGCAGCGCCAGGGCGGCGTCGGTTTTTCCGCTGGCGGCCTGCGCCAGGGCCAGGTGCAGCCGGGCGGCGGGCGGCAGGGTGCGGTCGGTCGCCACGATTTCCGCGAGGCGGTTCATCGCGGCGCGGTCGGGCTTTCCGGCGAGGGCCAGCACGTGCGCCGCATAAGCCTGCACGACGACCTCCTCGCCATTTTCCGGTGAGGCCGCGAGCAGCCCGCGCACATATCCCAGCAGGCTGGTTTTGAAATCTTCGGGCACGGTGTGGCCGGCGCGCTCGGCTTCGACCAGGAACTGCGCCGCGTACACCGACCCGTAGGCCCAGGGCTGCGCTTCGCCGGGCCACATGCTCAAGCCGCCGGAGGCCGTCTGCATTGAGAGCAGCCGCAGGATTCCCACTTGCACCTTGCGGCTCACGCGTTCCTCGTCGAAGAGGTCAGGGGCGATCTGGCGGCCGACGTCGGGCAGGTACACCAGCGGCAGGCACTGGCTGGTGGTCTGTTCGAGGCAGCCGTAGGGATAGTGGTCGAGGAAGCCCACGGCCTGGGGCAGCGAGAACTGCGGCCGCGGCGAAACGCGGAGTTCCATTGACGAGGTGCCCTCGAGCAGGTCGCGCGCGGGGCTGAAGGTGATGGGTTTTTCGGGCGTGGCCACCAGCATTCCACCGCGGGTGATCTGCGGGGCGGGCGGGCGCACGGGGATCTCCACGCTTTCCTCAAACGTCTCGCCGCCCATCTCCGCGTGCAGGCGCAACTGGCCTGCGCCCACGGCCTGTTTGGCGCTGAGGGCGACGGGCATGATCTTCTGCTCGTGAGGGCCGACATGCAGCGGCTCCTGCGGCGCCGCGACGGAGAGGACATCGCCGCCCTCCACCGCCAGGCTTAGCTTCACCTCGCCGGCGGCATCGGAATTGTTGATCACCAGCATCGGCAGCGTGGCGGAATCGCCCGGCGCCATGAAGCGCGGGAAGGTCGATTGCACCACCAGGGGCGAGCGCACGAGCGTCTTGGCCTCGCCGCTGCCGAAGGTCGCGCCGTGATAGGCGACGGCCATCACGCGCAGCTGCCCGAGGAACTGCGGCACCTGCAGGTGGGCATGGGCGAGGCCGCTGTCGTCGGTGTGCACGATCTCGGTCACCAGGGCCACCGGGCGGGTGCGTTTTGCGGGCACGGGGCTGGAGCGCAGGGCTTCGTCGCCATCGCCGCCGGTGCGCGCGACGCCGTCGATCCGCGGCACCTCGGGCATCAGCTTGCCATAGAGATCGGCGGTCTCCACGCCCAGCGCCCGCTGCCCCAGGAAGTAGGCCAGCGGGTCGGGAGTTTTGAAATCGGTCACCCGCAGGATGCCCTCATCGACGGCCACCAGCGTGACCGCGGTGTGCGGCGATGCCTTGCCGGTGAAATCGGTCACGGCCACATCGACATCCAGCGTGCGCTGCGGGCGCATGTCCGCGGCGGCGGAAAGTTTCACGTCCAGCCGATGCATCGAAGGGTCGACGGTGAAGCGGGCGACGCCGAAGGCGCGATGGGTGCGCCACGCCTTGTCAGGTTCAATCGCGCGGACCACGGTCGCGGCGATAAAGGCGTTGGCGGGAAGTTCCGCGGGCAGGGTCACCGGGACATCGGCGGCGTTGGCGGCCATTTCGACCACCTGCGACCACAGCACGCGGTCCGATTCGAGGGTCAGCAGCAGCCGGCCGGCGAAGGGCGCCCGCACGACCGCCCGCGCCTTTTCGCCGGGATGGAACAACAGCGGTCCGTTGGCATCGCGGGCCGCTTCCGGTTCGAGGTGCACCTCCAGCGCTTCGGGGTTTTCGCGGGCGATGGAATCCATCCAGCCGGCGCTGTCGCCGACGCCGAAGGACAGCGTCGTCGCCTGGCCGCCCGCCGGATCGATCAGCTCCAGCACGTAGCGGCCGGCCTGGGCGGGTGTGAATTCAAAGCGGCCCTGGTCGCCGCCGGCATGAACGGTGGCGCGGGCGCCTTTGACCGCATCCAGCAGCCGCACCGACTCCCAGCGCATGCGGCCGCGCTCCTGCACGATGTGCGATTCCCAGGTTTCGCGATACACCGCGGCACGAATCTCGCGCCCTTCGCCGAAGACCTTGCCCTCCGGCGTGAAGAGCCGCACGTCGAAGCCCACCGGCTGGTGCACGAGATGGCTGCCGGCGCTTGCCCGCGCGCACAGGTAGTAATCGAGGGCATCGGCCACAAGCGTGGTGGTCGCCGTCACCGCGCGGCCGCTCACTTCCGTGGTGGCCTCGGTGGCGGTGAGCGTCCAGGGCCCGCGGAACTCGTAGGGCGAGGCGTTTTCGTCCTTCTTTTCGGAAACGCCCAGCCGCTCGGCGACATCCAGCTCGACTTCGCCATGACCCGCCTTGTCGAGCGCGAGCGCCGGCGGCGCGATGGCCACGGGCAGCGGCCGCTTCGTGTTGGCCAGGATTTCCCCCGCGCCAGCGAGGTCACCCGCCGCGAAACCTTCGCCGGTGCGGAAGCCTGCCGGCGTCGCGCGCAGCTTCACCTCCGCCTTCAAACCCGCGGCCGGTTGGCCAAAAAGATAATCCGACTGCACCGCCAGGGTCAGGTTCGCCGGGAGTTTCAGCCGCGGATTCTCCTCCCGCTCCAGCCCCTCGCCGCTGGCGGTCACGACGGTCTTCACGCGATCGGGCAGGAACTCCTCGATCTGGAAATGGGCGCTGCCGACCACGTGGCCGCCATCGCCCGGCAGCGTGAGCAGCGCCGACCAGTAGCCGGTTTGGGCATCGACGGGGAACTCCGGCTGCCACGCGATCGCTCCATCGCCGTCCACCTCGAGGGTCCTGGACTGCCACACGCGCCCGTCGGGCCGTTTGAGCTGGAGCCGCAGCGGCAGCTTTTCGGGGGCCGGGGCGAGGTCGGCGCCGCGCACAATGGCGCGCAGCATCACCTTTTCGCCCGGCCGGTACACGCCGCGGTCGGTGTAGACGAAGGCCTCATAGCCGGCACGCAGGTATTCGCGCCCGGCGGTGTCGGCGCGGCTGTCGCGCCGGGCGCTGGAAAGATCGAGCCACGTCAGCCCCGTCTCCTCGCCGCCGCCGGCCAGCACGACCGCCGGCTCCTCGCCCTCCGCCGGCACGATGCCCTCCATGCGCGCCAGGCCGTTCTCGTCGGCCACCGCCTCGCCCAGCAACTGGTTCTTGCTGGAGAAGAGCCGCACACGGGTGCCCGCGGCCGGCTTGGCGCTCGAGAGCGACACCGCCCACACGATCACCGCCTGGGCCGCGGGGTTCTTCTCATCGCGCATCACCTTCGCGGTCAACCCGACATCCGACAGCGAGACCACGGTCGACGATTCGACCGGTCCCTCCTCCTCGTCGCGCCCGCCGGCCTGCGGCGCGGTGAGCACCACGCGATAGGTTCCGTCGCGCGCCTCATCACCCAGAAGCTCATCCAGGTTGACCAGCACGTCCTGCGGCTCGTTCTTCTTGTTTGTCAGCTCGATCCGCCGCGACCCCACCGGCTTCGCGAAATGCTCGGTGTCCGAAGAGCCGTACGAACCGCTGTTCCGCCACGCCACCAGGTTGTTCTCGTAAACGCGGTACGCCTTGACCACCACCGCCGGCAGATTCACCGCCGTCGCCTTGATTGTCCGGTTGCCCTTGGTCCCCAGGTATCCGGCGTCGACCGCGAAGTCCGCCCCTGCGCGATAGTCCGGCACAAACGCCGAGAGCGTCGCGGGCCGCGGATATTTCTGCGGATCGTCCCCCGTCGCCGGCGGCGCGATCTTCACCGTGTAGCGCTTCCCGGGAACGAACGGCCCCTCCAGTTGCACGCCCGCGGTGCCGTAGGCCGTCAGCTTCACCGGCACCTCCGGCTCGATCGTCACCAGCGGCTCGAGCAGGTCGATGCTGTCGCGCGGCAGCGGGTTGTTGAACGACAGCGTCAACGTCGCGGGATGGTCGGCATCCGGCGTGCTGGACCGCAGATCGTCCGCCAGCAGCGCCCGCGCCACCGCGATCTCCCGCTCCTCGGCCTC
>JBEHXY010000139.1:0-9010 GCA_048498455.1 Planctomycetota bacterium
AGGATCATGAAGCCGATGACGATGAGCATGCGGCCATCGATGATGCCCAGGAGGCGGCCGATGAGGATCATGCCGACGACGGAGCCGAAGCCGCGCGGGCTGGTGGTCAGGCCGCTCTGGAGGGCGGAGTAGCCCATGAGGGTTTGGAGGAAGAGGGGGAGGAGGGCGATGGAGCCATAGAGGATGCCGCCCATGAGGGTCATGAGGAGCACGCCGACGGCGAAGTTGCGGTTGCCAAGGATGCGCAGGTTCACGAGCGGCGCGCTGGTCATGAATTCGCGGATGATGAAGAGCACCAGGCCGAGGACGCCCACGCCCATGAGGGTGCGAATGAGGGGGGAGGCCAGCCAGTCCTCCTGCTGGCCCTTGTCGAGGGTGACCTGCAGCGCGCCGACCCAGACGATCAGGAGGAGGAAGCCCCAGTAGTCGATTTTGCCGGGGCGTGCGGCGCGGATGTAGGGCGGGTCTTCGAGGAACATCTGGACCATCATGATGGCGAGGAGGCCGACGGGCAGGTTGATGTAGAAGACCCAGCGCCAGGAATAGTTGTCGGTCATCCAGCCGCCGAGGGTGGGGCCGATGATGGGGGCGGTCACCACGCCCATGCCGAAGACGGCCATGGCGACGCCGCGTTTTTGCGGGGGGAAGCTTTCGAGGAGGACGGCCTGGGAGATGGGCTGGAGTGCACCGCCGCCGGCGCCCTGGAGCACGCGGGCGATGATTAGCATGCCGAGGCTGGTAGCGGCGCCGCAGAGGGCGGAGGCGAGGGTGAAGAGGACGATGCAGGTGATGAGGAAGCGTTTGCGTCCGAAGACAGTGGTGAGCCAGCCGGTGGCGGGGAGGATGATGGCGTTGGCGACGAGGTAGCTGGTGAGGACCCAGGTGGCTTCTTCGGTGGAGGCGGAGAGGTTTCCACCGATGTGCGGCAGGGCGACGTTGACGACGGTGGTGTCGAGGACTTCCATGAAGGTGGCGGCCATGACGGCGCCGGCGATGAGCCAGGGGTTGGCCTTGGGGCGCCAGACCAGGGCGGGTTGGGGGGCGGGCTGCGCGGCAGGGGCGGCGCGGCGGGCGGGCGCGTTGAGCGGGTCGGGACCCGGGATGGCGGGCGCGCTGGACATCTCACTCTCCCCGCGCCGTCGCCGAGGGCTGGGTTCCGGGATAATCCTGGCCATCCTCGCCGCGGACGCGCACGGTGGGCACCGCGGACATCCCGGGGCCGAGCGGGGGGAGCGAGGAGGGGTCGACATCAAAGCGGATCTTCACCGGCACGCGCTGCACGATTTTGACGAAGTTGCCGGTGGCGTTCTCGGGCGGCAGCATGCTGAAGCGGGCGCCGGTTCCGGCCTGGATGGAATCGACGTGTCCCTTGAAGACCTGGCCCGGATAACGGTCGATGGTGATTTCCACCGGCTGGCCGGGATGCATGCGTGTGAGCTGGGTTTCCTTGAAGTTCGCGGTGATCCAGAGGTCGTCGGAGACGATGGCAAAGAGGTTCTGGCCGACCTGCACGTACTGGCCCGGCTGGACCGACTTGCGCGTGATCCGGCCCCCCACCGGGGCCTTGACGGTGGTGTAGGAGAGATCCAGTTCTGCGGCGGCGAGCGCGGCGGCGGCCTGGTCCACCGCGGCCTGCGCCGTGGTGGCCTGGGACCTGGCGGTCGCGACCTGTTGCGGGGCGGTCTGGGCGGCACGGACCATGGCCTGGGCGCCGATGACCTTGGATTCTGCGGCCGTGACGCGTGAGTGGGCCTCGGCGACGGCTGCTTCGGCCGCGGCCTGGCGTTTTTTGGCGGCGGCCAGCTGGGCATCGGCGGCTTCCGCGGCGGCCCGGGCGGTGTCGCGGGTCTGCTGCGAGACGGCCCGCGGATCGATGGCGTTGTAGCGTTCGAGGTCGGCCTTGCGGCGCGTGGCCTCGGCTTCCGCGGCGACGACATCGGCCTGGGCGCTGGCGACCTGGGCTTCCGCGGCGGTCACACCGGCACGTTCCTGTTCGACGGCGGCCTTCTGCTGATCGACAGTCGCGGTGGCCTCGGCGAGCGTGGCATCCGTGTTGGCGGTCACCATTTCCACATTGGTTTGTGCGGCCTGCAGGCGCGCCTGCGCGGCAGCCAGGTTCGCCTTGGCCTCATTGACGCGGGTCACGTAGTCGCGCGGGTCAATCTCAAGGAGCAGGTCGCCGGCGTTGACGCGCTGGTTGTCGTTGACGCGCACGTCCTTCACGAGACCGGCCACCTTGGGGCTCATCGGCGTGACGGCGCCATCCACGACGGCATCATCGGTTTCCTCAAACTGCCGGGCGTGGAGCCAGTAGAAGACGCCACCCACGGAGGCCCCGATGGCCAGCAGCAGGAAGATGACGAGGGCCACGTGGCGCTTGCGCGGGCCGCGGCGCCCTTCGGCCGGGGCACGTTCGCCGGCCACGGTTCCGCCTCCCGCCGCGCTGGTGTTTTCCACGACGCGCCGGTCGCTTTGTGTTGCTTCGCTCATAAATCACGGCTCTGTTTTAAGGGTGTTGGTGCGTGGAGGATTGCTGTTGCGCGGGCCCTCGCCGGTTTCCCACCCGCCGCCCAGGGCCTTGTACAAACCGATCAGGGCGGTCGCCTGGTCGGTCTCGCTGCGGGCCAGGGCATCCTGCGCGGTGAACAACTCACGCTCCGCATCGAGGACGGTGAGAAAATCGGTGAGCCCCTGGCCGTACAACTGCTGCGCCAGATCGAGGGCCTGGCGGTCGGCGGTCACGGCCTCGGCCAGCGATCCGCGGCGCCGCCGCTCGGTGGTGAAGGCCACGAGACCGTCACGGACTTCGGTGACGGCCTGGCGAACAGTTGCTTCATAGCCCGCGAGCGCCTCTTCCTGTCCGGCGGTGCGCACCTGCACGGCGGCGCGCAGGGTTCCGGCGTCAAAGATCGGCCAGCGGACGGTGGGCGCGATGGAAAACGCGCGGCTCTTCCAGGTGAAGAGATCGTCGATGCTTTCGCTCTGCAGGTTGAAAAAGCCGGTGAGGCTGAGGCGCGGGTAGAGGGCGGCCTGGGCCTCGCCGGTGCGCGCGGTCGCGGCGGCGAGCCGCCGTTCGGCCTGGCGGATGTCGGGCCGTCGCCGCAGCAGTTCCGCGGGGACCCCGACCGTGACGGCCTGCGGCACCGCGGGGATGGGCCGCGGTTCCTGGAGGATCGCCAGCCCCTCGACGGACTCGTTGGCCAGCAGCGCGATGCGGTGGATCGCCTGCCAGGCATTGCGTTCGAGCAGCGGGATCGCGGCTTCGGTGGCCGCGACCTGGGCCTGGGCTCGGGAAACATCGAGCTGCGTGCCCATGCCCTTGTTCATCTGCTCCTGGGTGAGGGCGAGGCTTTCGCGCTGCAGCCGCAGGTTGTCCTGGGCCAGCCGGATCTCCAACTGATTGCCGCGGAGCAGCACGTAATTGCGGGCCACCTCGGCGGCGATGCTCACCAGCAGACCGCGCCGTTCCTCGATGCGCGCGGCGATGTCGGCGTTGGCCGCCTGAAGCGCCCGGCGCGTGCCGCCGAAAATATCCAATTCCCAGGAAGCGTCGAAGCCGAGCTGGTAAAGGTTGAATTCCCACGGGAAATTCGGCACATCAAACGCGTTGAAGGGGGCGGCGTTCTGGCTGAAGCGCTGGCGGGTGTATCCGCCGGCGACGTTGGCCTGCGGATACTGCCCGCCGGAGGCGACGGCGAATTGGGCGCGGGCCGCGCGGATGCGCGCCGCGGCCTGCCGCACGTCGAGATTGGCCGCCGCCGCGCGGGCGACGAGCTGGTCCAGCAGGGGATCGTTGAGCGCTTCCCACCAGGCGGCCTCGCTGCCGGGCGCCGGGGTGGTGGCCGCGCCCGGCTGGGTGGATGGCTGGGTTGCCGCCAGCGGGCCGAAGTCGGCATCCATTTTCACCTGCGGCGGCGCGTAGTTGGGACCCACGGTGCAGGCACCCAGCATGCCCGCCGCCACCGCCACCACTGTTTTCCATGCACGCCGCATCACTCGCCCGCAAAAACCACGGTTCAGTTCCGGACCGATTCCGCCTTGCCTGGCCGCGGTGTCCGTGTCATAATTAGTACATGCAACAGTTGCAGAATGCAAGTGATGTGAACCCTTCACCGATGGCGGTGGCCCGGGAACTGCTCGACGCGGTTCCGCGCGCCACGTTCATCATCCGTGAAACGGCTTACCGGCACCGCACCAAGAGCGTTTCCTTCCCGCAGCTGCGCGTGCTGGCCATGGTTCACAAGGTGCCGTGCGCCGACCTTTCCTCGATCGCGATGCACCTCTCGCTGTCGCTCTCCGCGACCTCGCGGCTGGTGGAGCACCTGGTGGAGAAAAAACTCCTCCAGCGGAAAACCGACAAGGTCAATCGCCGCAAGATTTCGCTGACCCTCACCGCCCCCGGCCGCAAGGTGCTCGACCACACCAACCGGGCCGTGGAAAAGAAGCTGGCGTCGTGCCTCACACACCTTCCCCCCGAGCACCGCCGGATCCTTTCGGCCGCGATGGCGCTGCTGCGGAACCTGTGCACCGCCGCCTGCGCGGCGCAGGAATAACCCCGCGCGGCCCGCAGATCGGCGCCGCTCCCGCCCCCGCCCCGTTCCCTGCAGCACCGCCTGCCGAACTGTCCCACCCCCCCGCCGCTCACACGCGACCGTGGATGTACTCGTTGAGATACTCGATGGCCGCCGCCTGGCCGTCGATGTGCCATGCGTTGATGTCGCCCTGGGAGATCAGGCCACGGAGTTCCCCTTCGCCATCGCACACCGGCAAATGGCGGACGCGGCGGTCTTTCATGATCGCGGCCACCTCGTCCACATCGGTGACGGGGCGGACGAAGGCGACGTCGGAGGTCATGACCTCTTCCACGCGGGTGGTGGAGGGATCGCGCTGGGCGGCGACCACCCGGCTGAGCACGTCGCGCTCGGTGAACATGCCGACGACCTGGTCGCATCCGCCGCGGCCGCCGCCTTCGGTGGTCACCACGAGGGCGCCGATTTTGTGGGCGTTCATGCGCTGGGTGGCTTCGAGCACGGTCACGGTGGGTGCTATGCACACCACCCGGCCGCCTTTGTTTGCGAGAATGTCAGCAACGCTCGCCATGGGTCACCCTCCAGAAGAAGAGGACGCGGAGAAGAACCGAAACACGATTTGCAACGAACAGGGACTGGGAACGTCCCGAGACGTGACATGGGTAGCGTAGCGGTGCCGGAACACGCATGCAATAAAGTGAATATTTTCCCAAACTCCGCCCCGCCAGGCATGCAGCTACTGCGCGATTCGGTTGCCCTCCCTGCCGGGTCGCTTTGGACCTCCCCCGCCGTTCTCGTTGCCGGTGGGTTACTTCTGGCGCGCCGCCAGGGCTTCATCACGCAGGCGGGTGGGGTAGCGGGTGCCGTCGATTTCGACCACCGGGACGCTGGGGCCGGCGGCTGCGGTTCCATCGGATCCCGCCGGGCAGGCGAAGCGCACGGTGTGGGCCTTGGAATCCTTTTCGAAGGTCGCGGCGCCGGTTTTGGCGAGCACCTCCAGCCATTTTGCAGGGGGCGCGATGGGCGCCAGCGGCTTGGTCACCAGCGATCCGGCGCCCCAGCCCATGATCCCCGACGGGCTGGCCTGGGGTTTAAAAAACGCATCGGCCAGAATCCCGGGCTGGCTTTCTGAAAGCGTCCACTCCACCCCTGCCACGCCGCGCCCGTTGGTGTGCCCTTCGCGTCCATCGATCTTGTAATCCATGCGCAACTGCGTCCGCGGGGGGTGCTCGCGGTTCCACTGGGAGGTCCACCGGTCGAGGATCTCCACGGTTTCCCGGATCCGGGCGATGGCGGGGTCCGAGAGATCGGTGCGTGCAAAAAGATCCGCCACCATCTGGTTGAGGGCCTGCGAACAGGGGGAGGAATCGACATCGCCGAGGAGCAGCGTGCCCATCGGGGGGCGCTTGGCCAGGGAATCGCGCCAGTCGAGGGCCTTGCGCAGGGTCGCCAGCAGGTCGTCGGGCATGAAGGGCTTGTTCATGTAAAACAGGGCGCCACTCGCATAGCCTTTCTGCTTGTCGCAGTCCTGGCACATGCAGGAGAGGATGACGATGGGAATGTCGTAGGTGGACCGTTGGGAGGTCAGCGTGTGTGCGACTTCAAACCCATCAATGTCGGGAAGCATGAGGTCGAGGACGATGGCGTCGGGATGATGGGTGAGCGCGAGATGGATGGCCTCTTTGCCGCTGGTGGCGGAGAGGTACTGGATATTCTCGAGGGCAAGATACTCGCCCAGCAGTTCGTTGATTTCCTGGTCATCCTCGACGACCAGCACGGTGGTGCTCATGGGGTGCCTGGTTCCGGGTAACCGACTCGATTCCACCTCCGTCCGGAGCCGCGCGGCGTGAGCAGAAGGAGGACTTCTTATTGTACGTCGGATCGGACCGATTCGCCTGCCCCGTTTGCGGGAAGCACGTTTTGTGGCATAAGTGCCGATAAAGTGGGCAGGGAACAAGTGGCAGTGGCTCCTGACGAAGCGGGGGTTACAATGAAGGAACGCACCTGCCTGGATGCGAGGGATGCATGCGGATTTCGGGGCCTGAGCTGTTGCGGGCCATGGAATTGTTCGTGGGGCTGGCCTATCCGGGGGGAGCCCCTGCGCCGGTGGTCGCGAAGATGGAGGGGGTTCGGGGCGTGGGCGCGGCAGCCATCGCCGACGACGGGTTGAAGGGGATACTGGAAAAAAACGATGTGCACGCCACGGGATGGGCCATCCGGCTGGGGCAGCCGCTGTATCCGCACATGAAGCTAGCGATCGATCCGCTTACCTCTGGTGAAGGGCACGTGTTTCGGGTGGATGCGCACGACCGGCACCTGCATGCCCCGCCCGGCAGCCCGGACGAGGCGTGGCTGTCCCAGGTGCGCAAGAGCAACCAGGACCTTGTCGAGAAGATCGAAGGGGCGTGGGAGGCGGCGGGGATTCCCACCTTCCGGGGGGTGCTTCGTGCCCAGCTGGCCCAGCGACGTTCGCGGCCACCGGGGAGCTAGGCGGGTGGCCTGTGAGCTTGGAAGGTGCTCGCTCGGAAGGTGCTCATTGTCGAGCGGGTGGTGGGTGGGCGGGGCCTAGAATGAACAACACGTCTCACGAGAGGTTCCGACATGCGAATGCCGTTCGTCCTGACCGCCCTGCTGCTGACTTCGTCCACGTGGGCCCAATCGCCGACCCCGGCCATGGTTCCCGCCCCGGCGCCGGCGGGCAACCTTCGCATGACCAATGACGTGCGGGTCTACCAGTTGGTGAAGGACGGGGTGGTGAACATCTCCTCCACGCGGATCGTCACGGCGCGGGTGGGCACGGGCGACCCGGTTTTCGACCGCTTCACCGGGGGGCAGATCCGGCAGGTCCCGGCGCAGTCGCTAGGGTCGGGCTTCGTGATCCACCCGGCGGGCTACATCATCACCAACGAGCACGTGATCGATGAAGCCACGGAGGTGAACGTGCAGTTCTCCAATGGCGACAAACTGGACGCCACGGTGATTGCAACGGACAACGAACATGACCTGGCGGTTCTGAAGGTCACGCCGAAAAAGCCGCTGACGGCGGTGGCGCTGGGCGCGTCGGAGGACCTGATGATCGGCGAGCCGGTGTACGCGATCGGCAATCCCTTCGGCTACTCGGGCACGATGACGCGAGGCATTGTTTCGGCGGTGGACCGGACGCTTGAAGTGGACGCCTCCAAATCGTACAAGGGGCTGATCCAGACGGACGCATCGATCAACCCGGGGAACTCCGGCGGGCCGCTGATCAATGCGTATGGGCAGGTGGTGGGCGTGAACACGGCCATTCGGGCCGACGCCCATGGGATCGGCTTTGCGATCGCGATCTCGAACATGCGCGACCTGTTGCCGGCGTTCCTGAATCCCGAGGCGCTCAATCGCGCCCGGATCGGGTTTACGGTTGAGGAGAAGCGGTCGATGACGCCGCCGGCGGGCGTGGCCGCGTCGGTCGTGGTCAAACAGATCGAGTCCGATGGCGATGCGGGGAAGGCCGGTCTTCGGGCCGGCGACAGAATCATCTCCATCGACAAGGCGCCCACGCCGACGGTGGTCGAAGCCCTCGTGGCGCTGTCCAACGCGCAGGTGGGGTCGGAGGTCGCCCTGGAGGTGGTGCGCGGCGAGGGCAGTGCGGCGAAGAAGATGACGCTGTCGATTCCGGTGGGCAAGGCGCCGCCGCCGATCGCGGACCAAACCCTGATGACCAAGCTGGGGGTCGAGGCGGCCACCATCACGCCGGCGATTGCGAAGAAATATTCGCTGGCGGTGGGACGCGGGGTCGTGATCACCTCGGTGACGGCGGATGGGCCGGCGGGCAAGGCGGGGATGCAGGCGGGGGATGTGCTGGTGCAGCTCGGACCCTACTACGTGAACACGGTGGAAGACGTGGCGACGCTGCTGAAAACGGTCAACCAGGAAGTGGACGTGCGCGTGGGCATTATCCGCGGCGAAACGCGCGGCCGCGGGGTGGTCCATATCCCGGGACCGGTTGGGGCGGGTTCCGCGCCGGCCGCGGTTGGCAATGGACGCTCCGGGCTGTAACGGCGGCGCAGCGAGGCGTCACCGTTGCGGCGTACGCCAGTAGGTGTGCAGGCGCTTTACGAAGGCTGCCGGTTTTTCCGCAAACACCTTTTCTCCCAGGACCGCGGCCTGCTTCCGCAGTTCCTCGCGCCGCTGCTCGATCGCCCCGGCCAAGGCCGGCACATCGGCGAGCGAAGCGAGCACGGCCAGGTCATGGTCATCGCCCAACAGGTCTGTCAGGGACTTGGCTTCTTCGGCGGCGTCCTCCAGGACCTGGGGCCAGAGCGGCGCGAGCATTTCGAGCTGGTAGCGCAGGTCTTTCACCCGTTTTCGCCACTGGTGCCACTGGTCGTCGTCGGCGCTTTCGAAGCACTTTTTCATCGCTCGCCGCCCCTTGCGGTAGGTGGTTTCGATGCCCGCCGCGACGGTTTTCCATCGGCCGGCGATGCTCCAACGGTCGCTCT
>JBEHXY010000140.1:0-9004 GCA_048498455.1 Planctomycetota bacterium
GGCAAAAACAAAGCGGGCCGGCGGTGAGGCCGGCCCGCGGGAGGTGGTGATGGGGGGCGATCAGCGAGTGCTGCTGCCGATGCCGAAGCCGGCGGTTCCGGGGGCCCCGACGCCGGGGGCGGGGCTGCCGGCGGGGAGGCCGGTGGGGCGTTCATAGCCGGGGCCAAAGAGGCCGTTCTCGATTTCCTTCTGGATGATGATCTTGGGGCGGACGAGGATGAGGAGGGTGCGTTCGTCCTTGACGAGGTTGCGGTTGGTGAAGAGGCGGTTGAGGCCGGGGATCTTGGAGAGGACGGGGACGCCGACCTCGATTTCGGATTCGCCGACGAGTTTCTGACCGCCGATGAGGAGGGTGCCGCCATCCGGGACGGAGACCATGGTGTTGATGGTGGTGAAGGAAACGCGCGGCAACTGGATGAGAGCGAGGGTGCTGGCGGTCGCGTTGCCGGTGTTGCCGGTGGGAGCGCTGGAGAAGGTGTCGATGCCGTCAAGGGTGGCGAGCTGCGGTTCGATCTGCATGACGACATAGCGGCGGTCGGCGGACGCGGTTGCCTGCACCTGGAGGCTGATGCCGGTGGAGAGGGTGCTGACGGTGAGGGTGGTGGCGACGGCGGCTGCGCCGTTGATGCCGCCGGCGGCGACCGTCTGGTTGAAGTTGGAGATGTAGTTGCGCTGGGCGGTGACCGCGATGAAGCCCCGCTGGCCGTTGAAGAGGGTGATGCGGGGTGCGGTGACGGTGACCGATCGCTGGTCGGCCTGGGTGGCGCGGAGGAAGAGGGAGAGCTGGTAGTTGTCGATGATGGAGCCGCTGACGGTGAGGGAGGGGCTGGGGATGCCGCCGCCGCCGAGCGAGCCGGGGACGCCGGTGGAGGGGGCGACCGCGGTGGTGTCGGTGTTGTTGCCGACGCTGATGGCGCCGACGTTTCCACCGAGGGCACCGGCGGGGATGGAGAGGGACCATCCGAAGCCGAAATCGTCGAGGAAGTTGTTGGAGACCAGGAGGAGCCGTGCCTCGACGGAGATCTGGATGGCGCGGGTTTCGCGGAGCTGCTGGAGGAGGTTGTAGACGGCGGTCTGGTTGTCGGCGGTCTGGTTGACGATGAGCTGGCCGTTGAGCTCACGGACGGAGCCGATGGTGCCGCCCTTTTCGCGCCAGGAATCGGGGGCGACGATGGTCTGGATGGTGTCGACGATTTCGGTGACGACGGCCTGGTTGCCGGTGGTGGTGGTGGTGGTGGTGCTGCCGGTGGTCTGGAAGATGGAGGCCTGGTTGCCGCCGCCGCCGCCGCCGCTACCGCCGCCGCTGCCCTGGGTGACGGCCTGGAGGTTGAAGGAGGGGGGCTGGGTCTGGGTGTCGGGCTGGACGAGCATGTCGCGGATATCGAACACGCGAATGACCTGGTATTTCTGGGAGGTGAGGTCGTCCTTGGTGGAGATGGAGATGACGCCGTCATCGACGGTGTAGGCGAGGGCCGCGGTGGCGCCGCCGACTTCGTTGAGGATTTCGGTCAGGGCCTTGCGGAAGGGGACCTTTTTGAGGTTGACGGTGACGGCGGCGTTGCGGTCGATGCCGGCGCCTTCGAGGGCCTTCCAGTTGACGATGATGTTGGTGCCGGTGGAGGTCTGGAGGTAGCCGATGACCTTTTCGAAGCCTTGCTGGTCGGCGGAGATTTCGTTGAGTTCTTCGTCGAGGCGTTGGCGGACGGCGCGGTTGGCGGCGGATTCCTGATCGGGCAGGTCGCCGAGGCGACGGCGGGAGAGTTCAACCCAGTCGTCGGGATAGATCATGAGGTCGGCGTAGGGGATCAGGGATTCTTCGCTGAGGACGCCCTGGCGTTCGGTTTCGGTGCCGCGGAGATCGGTGAGGTGCTGGAAATCGCGGTAGTTGATGCGATCGGTGACGAGGGTGAGGAAGAGTTTGGCGCGGCTGTTCTGGGGGTCGATGGAGACCAGGAGGCGGAGGGTGTCGGCACATTCCTGGTACTGCTGCATGTTGTAGTAGTGATCGGCCTGGGCCATGAGGTCGTCGATGCGGCGGTGGCGGACCTTATCGAGCTCGGCGACGCGGCGGGCGTTGGCGCGGTTGGCGTCGACGGTGGCGCGCTGGGCCTGCTCGCGTTCATAGACCTGGCGGCGGGTGGTGGTGAGGCTCAGTTGCTGCTGGGCGATGTTGCGGTAGTTGGTGGCTTCGGCGTCGGAGAGGACGCGGGCGTTGTAGGCCTCGTTGATGTAGCCGAGGGCCTGCTGGGCGCGATCCACGGCCGCGGCGTACTGCGGGGGGTTGGCGGTGATGGCGTCGTTGGAGGCCTTGATGGCCTGGTTGAAGAGGGCGAGGTAGCGATCGTGCTGGATTTCAAGGGTCCTGGCGTACTCGTCCACGGGGCTGCCGCCCTGGTTGAGCGCGGCGCCGGCGGCGTCGGTGGGGCCACCGGTGACGGTGACGGCCGGGCCGGGGAGGGGTGCGCCCGGGGCCGCGGGCTGCTGGTCGAGGGCGGCCTGTGCCGGGGACATGCCGGGGGCGGGGGGCGCGGTCATGGCGCCGTTGTCACCGGGTGCGGCGACCTGGAGGGTGCCGGCGGGAGCGCCGGCATTGCCACCGCGGGCGATGGCGGTTTTGCGTTCAGAGATTTTGGCGGCGAGAGCGGCGGGGCGGGCGTTGTCGCGCCAGCCGAGGTCGGCGCCGGTGTTCTGCACGGTGTTGAGGGCGTTCTGGGCTTCGTCCAGCTTGCCTTCGTTGTAGAGGGATTCGGCCTGATTGAGGAGCTCGCGCATCTGGGGGACTTTTTCCGCCTGCTTCTGGCGGACGAGGGCGAGCTGGATCTTGGCTTTGTCCTTCACATCCTGGGGAGCGGAAGGACTGTCGAGGACGCCCTGGAAGCCTTGTGCGGCGGCGGCGTAGTGGTCGGCGTCGAGGGCGGCCTGGGCCTCATCGAAGCCACCGGAGGTGGAGGATTTGGCGATCTGGATGTCGGTATTTTTGAGCAGATCGTTGAGCTTGGTGCGCTGGTCCTCAGGGAGCTGCGCCGGGTCGATATCGAGGAGGAGCTTTTTGGCCTCCGCGTACTGCTTGTCTTCATAGAGCCGCGAGCCGCGATCGAGGAGCTGGGCGGCAGAAGGACGGTCCTGTCCGAAGGCCCGAGCGCCGGAGAGAAGACCTGTACCCACGACGAAGGTAGACGAGACCATGCCCGCCGCGAGGACACGAGAGCGAATACGCTTTTTCAAGGCGTTACTCCTTACCGCACGAACCTGAGAGACGACCAAGATGAAGGGTGAGGGCGTGACCTGAAGGGGAGGAGCGGCACTTTTGCGCGGAGATGAGAGCGCATCGGTCCCGGCCGTTCAGACAAGGAGATCAGGAAATCGCCACCACAGCCACCCGTTTCCACGAAGTTACTTGTTTTGCGCCATCCTTGGAAAACCACGACAGGGCCTAAGCTCGGGCGTGGCAGGGGACATCCTAAAAGCGAGTGTGAAGACCCGCAAGGGTTTCTTTAGGAAAAATCCCCGCTCCTCCGCGCGATTCGGACGCATGGAGGTTTGGGGAAGCGTTTAGAGCTGATCGTCATGGAAGCCAGGGCCCTGGGGAGCGGGATTTCCGCCCGCGGGGGTGGAGGGCCGCGAGGGCACGTTGCCACGAGGCGCGGGCTTCGTGGTGACGGTCACGGGCGGCTTGTAGACGATGCCTTCGAGATCGCGCTGCTTGGGATCCTGGGCGTCGGCGCTGGAGGTGCGTTCGAGGAGCTCGCCCTTGGGGCCCCGCAGGACGACGGTCTGGTCGCGCCCGTTCGGGCCGGGGACGACATCGACGACGGAATAAGGCGTGTCCACCTGGATATTGGTTTTCTTGTCCATGATATTGACGTTGCCGGCGAGGGGCTGTCCGGCCTGGACGGTCCACTCGCTGCGATACCACTGGCCGCCCTTCCACTTGTAGACGCGGAGGCTGGCCCGGGGGTTGACGGTGCCGGCGGGGTTGCCCAGGGGCGCCGAGACATAGAAGTAGAGGTCGGCGAGCACTTCGACGGGGCTGGCGACAGCGACCCAATCGGATTTGATGACCGGCTCGTTCTGCATGGCGGGGTTTTTGAGGCCCAGCGGGAAGTGGAAGGTGGGGTTGTAATAAACGACGCGCACCTGGTACTGGTAGGTGTGGCCGGGGTCGACGCTGTCGTCAAAGAAGCGGAAGGGCAGCGGGGCGGCCTGGCCGGCGGCGCCGGCGGGGGCGGGCCGACCGGGGGTGGGCGCCGGGGCGGGGGTGGGGGCGGGGGGCGGGCTGAGCTGGTCGTCGACGGGGTTGCCAAGCTGATCGTCGACGGGGTTCATCGGGGCACCGGGGCCGGCGCCGCGGCCGGCGGTGGGTGCAGGCGTGGGCGTGGCGGGGGCCGGGGCATAGTAGGCCGGCATGAGGACCTGGTTTCGCTGCTGGTCGAGGGCGCTGACGACCTGTGCGACGTCGGCATCGGAAAGCTTGGAGAGGTCGGGGACGTTGACGGGGTTGCTGGCGGGGCTGGGGGGAACATCCTGCCAGTCGGCCCACTGGCCATTGGGGAGCTGGGGCCGGCGCTGGACTTCGATGCGGACGACGACGGCGCGCTGGAGGTGCGCCGGCAGGCGTTCGATGGGTTTGAGTGCGGGGTTGTTCATCGCGGCGATCAGGTCGTTGAGGGGGATGGCGCCGGTGATTTCGACCCACGCCTGGTCTTTGGGATTGCCGCCGACGGGGGGCTGGTTGGGCGCGGGGGCCTGGGCGCCGACCATGACGACCTCGCGTTTGGCGACGGCGTTGACATCGACAGGAGCGGGGGCGGCGGGCGTGGCGACCTGCATGTTTCCGCCCTGGACATTGGCCCCGCCGGTGCTGGCGGCATTGAGAGGAGCGAAGCGCGGGAGGGAGGCGTTGACGAGGGCGGGATCGAGGGGGCTGCGCACGGCGGCGCGGTTGTACTGTTCGACGAAGTTGGGGATGTGGTAGGCGAGGCTTTTCCGGGACATCTCGTCGCGCTTGGCGGTGAGGGTCTGGATGGCCTGGGAGACCTGGCTTTCGACCTTGTCGATGGCCACGGGCTCGCCGCCTTCCGGTTCAACCTGCACGGGCTGCATGGCGAGGTACCCGAGGTAGAGGGCCCCGGCGGCGGCGACGGCGAGGACGATCTTTTCGACGTGGCGTTCGAAGGGGTTGATGTTTTTGACGTTCATGATGGGGTCTCCATCGCGGGGTTTAAAGGCTCGGGAAACGGAAGGTCAGTTGATCTGGTTGTCGACGGGGTTGCCGAGGCTGCCGCCGCCACCACCACCGGCCGGTGCCGCGGGGGTGCCGGGACGGGAGGTATGGCCGCCGCTGGAGGACTGCCCGGCGCGGACGCTGGGGGGCATGAGGGGCACGAGCCAGGAGCGGAAGAAGAGGGCTTCGACGAGGATTTCCTTGCGGACGACCTGGGTCTTTCCATAGAGGAAGCCATTGCTGGCGGCCTCGAAGGGATCGACGACGGTGGTCTTGACGTTCAGGACGGTGTAGCCGTTGTTCTGGCGGTAGAGGGCGTCGTAGAGGCGGTTTTCGGCGGCGGGGTCCATGTAGAGGGTGATGCCGACGAGGACGGTGTCGTAGCTGGCGCCGCCGATATGGCCGGTGAGGGTGCGGGCGGTGTCGATGCCGTTGTTGGCGGGGGCGGGTGCGTCCTTGGTGGCGATGACCTGTTCGAGGAAGAGGCCGCCGTGGGCGCCGCCGGCGAAGCCGGAGGGCATGCCGCCGTCGCCGCCGATGTTGATGCGTTCGAGGCGTTTGATGGGCGAGTCGTTGACGTTGGTGGATTTGCCGTTGACGTCGTTGATGGCGGTGATGATGTCCTTCTGGAGCCAGCATTCGACGACGGCGTTGAAGATCTGTTCGGCGCTGGGTTCCGCGGGGGAATCGGCCCATTCGGCCTCGCGGAGGAGGGCGTTGTCATCCATGTACATCTTGAGCTGCTTGGCCCGGGTGACGATTTCGTTGGTGCGGAAGTTGTTGCGGGCCTCGACGCCGGCGGGGTCGCCGGGGGTCGCGGGCATGGCGGTTCCGCCGCCCTGGTTGCGCATGGTGGCTTCATAGGCGGCGGTGATTTCGGCTTCGGTGGGCGGCATGGGGTGAATGTCGTTGTGGCCGGTGAGGGCCTGCACCCAGGCGGGGAAGATGCGGTTGTAATCATCCTTGAAGCGGAGGGGGGTGACCTTGTTGCGGTCGATCTGCGGGAGGAAGAAGGGTTCCTGCTGGCCATTGAGCAGGGGGATGGGGTTATCCGCGGCGCCGACGATGCGGTTGCGCTGGTTGTCCTTGGCGGCATCGGTGGTGATCTGCTCGGCCTGCTTTTTCATGGCGGCCTGGGCGTCCTGCTTGGCCTTGATCATTTCCTTGGTCGGCGGCGAGTTGAAGCTTTCGCCGAAGGGGATGTTGATGTTGACGCTGGCGCTGGAGATCGACTTGGCGGCAGCGAGGCGGTCGGTGGCGCTCTGCACCACGGCGGCCCGGGTGAAGCTGAGCGGCCAGTAGATGGCGACGAGGGCCAGCAGCACCACCGCGCCGCAGATCACCAGAACCGAGTTGGCTTTGATAAATTTCATAAGAAACTCCCGGAAGGGTGGGTGTCCCGATCGAGGGGAAGATCGCCTGGGGTGTTACTTCACGTGGACTTTGAAGGTGAAGGTGAACTGGAACGCGTTGTACATCATCTTGGGGCCGTTTTCGTCGGGGGGTGAGTAGGCATCGATGGGGCCGAGGTCGCGGTTGACGCCGGTCATGCCGGCATTCAGGCCGCCCAATCCACCGCCGCCAACGGTTCCGGCCGGGGGCGTCGGAGGCGCCTTGACGCCGGCGAGCGCCGGGACGAAGAGGTCCCAGAAGGGGCCCTTGGTGCCCGCGGAACCCCAGGGACCCGTGACGCCGGTGGGGGCGCCGGGGGCGGCGGCAACGGCGGGCGGCATGATGGTCTGGCCGGTGAAGGAAGCTTCATCGGGGAGGAAGTAGTAAGGCTTGGTGTTCTTGTTGGTGTGGGGGGCCTTGGCCATCAGGACGTCTTCGAAGCTGGACTTCACGACGGTGTAGCCGGCGGGGGCGCCGGCCTCGCTGGAGGGGGTGGTGTAACCGGTGATGGTCACCAGGAAGCCGCGGGGGGAATCGGGGGGCGGCGCGGGCTCACCGGGCTTGGGAGCGGGGGGCGCGGGTGGCGGGGCGGCGCCGGGCGCGGGAGCGGGGGCTCCGGCGGTGGCATTGAGATCGGCGCGGAATTCGGAGTCGATCTTGGTGATGACGATGGCGGGGCCCTTGCTGCCGGAGGCCTGCGGGAGCGAGTTGAGGATGTCGAGGTTGAGGGTCGGCCAGACGGCGCGGTATTCGGCGAGCTTGACGAAGCTCTCGGCGTTTTCCTGGTCCTTCTTCACGGTGTCGCCGAGCTTGGTGTAGCTGTTCTTGAGGGTTTCGAGTTCGGCGGCTTCGGCGACGTTTTTCTTGTAGGCGTCGCTGTTTTCGGCGGCCTCGTAGGTGGACTTGGCGCTGTAGTACTTGGCCCCGAGCGAGGCCACACCCAAGACGATGAGGGCGGTGGCGGCGACGAACCAGGGGGTCTTGCGCTTCCACATCATCTTGCGGGCGATTTCGACGGGGAGGAGGTTGGTGTCGATGGCCGCCAAGCCGAGGCCCTGGATGGCCAGGCCGTAGGCAGCGGTGAGGGAGAGGATGTTGTCGTTGAGGGCGGCGGCGGTTTTGGGTTCGGCGTTGGCGCGTTTGAAGTTGTCGAGCCGCACGACGTCCATCTTGAGTTCCTGCTGCAGGTACTTCTGCAGGTTGGGCAGGCGGAAGGGGTTGCCCATGCCGATGACGAGGTCGAGGTGGCTTTCGCGGTGGCTGGAGGAGTAGTGGCCGATGGAGCGCTGGATGTCGGCGACGAGGTCGGCGAAGACGGGGCGCATGGCCTGGAAGATCTGCTTCTGATACTTGGACTGGAGGGCGTTTTTCTTGAGTTCCTCGGCCTTGTCGAAGGGGCGTTTGAAGGACTTGGAGAGGGCGTCGGTGAAGTGGGAGCCGCCGATGTTGATGGAGCGCATCCAGATGAGGCCGCGCTCGATGACGACGAGGTCGGTGTGGTCGGCGCCCATGTCGACGAGGACGGCGCCCTTGTCGTCGCTCATGTTGTCATAGGCGGCGGCGTTGTAGACCGCGAGAGGCGAGAGCTGGACGCCCTGGACGGACATGCCCACGGCGGAGAAGTTGGCGAGGACTTCCTCGACGAGGTCTTTCTTCATGGCGAAGATGCCGACCTCGACGTCGGGGGAGTCGGGGGCCTGGAACTTGTAGAAGTCCCAGTTGACCTGGTCGAGGGGGAAGGGGATCTGCTGGATGGCTTCGAAGCGGACGATTTCGGGGACTTTTTTGGGTTCGACGGGGGGCAGCTTCACGAAGCGGGAGAAAGCCATGGAGCCGGGGACGGAGACAAAGACGGCGTCGCGGCGGGTGGAGTGGCGTTCGAGGAAGCGGGCGAGGGATTTGCGGATGACCTCATCGCGGTTGGCGGTGGGATCGGAAAGGGCGAGGTCATGGTCGATGACGTCGAACGCTTCGACCTGAACCCGATCGCCATCCTTGCGGAGTTTGATGGCTTTGAGGCTGAGGGTGCCGATGTCGATGCCCCAGGATGATTGTGCGCCTGCCATTGGGTACCTCCAAAGCGTCCCTTGAGAAGAGAAGAGGGAGCGTAAACGGAAGAAAGGGTGCTGGCAACCGGGATGTCTGTCGATGGACGGGTGGCGGGCTGCCTTCAGCGCTCAGAAAGGAGCCGAAGGAGGCGGGGGGAGGAGGCTGGCTGGTGAGAATCAGGAGGGGAGATCGTCGCGGAATAACGGGAAGGGATGAAGTGCCGCGCACGAGCGAAGAGAGATTCCACCAATCCGCCAGGGGACGATTAATTGGACGCCACGCACTGAGAAACCATCGGATCCCCTCGCGCGGCACGTGCCATCGCAACCGCGCGTCAGG
>JBEHXY010000141.1:0-8974 GCA_048498455.1 Planctomycetota bacterium
GTCGAGGAATTCGAGGCACTTGTTGACCCACGATTCGGGCAGGTCATGCATCAGGCCGCCGGGGGTGGCGTAGGAGTAGGTGAGCCGGGCGCCGCAGGCCGCCTCAAAAAGATCCAGGATGAACTCCCGTTCGCGGAAGGCGTAGAGGAAGGGCGTGAAGGCCCCCATGTCCAGGCCATAGGCGCCCATGGACACCAGGTGCGAGGCGATGCGGTTGAGCTCGCACATGATCACGCGGATGTACTGCGCCCGCCGCGGCAATTCGAGCTTGGCAAGTTTCTCCACCGTCAGGCACCAGCCCACCGCGTTGTTCATCCCCGCGAGATAGTCCATGCGGTCGGTGTAGGGAACGTACTGAAAATAGGCCAGGTTCTCGCCGATCTTCTCGGCGCAGCGGTGCAAATACCCGATGTGCGGCACGGCCTCGAGGACCATCTCGCCATCCGTGCGCAACACCAGCCGCAGCACGCCATGCGTCGAGGGATGCTGCGGACCCATGTTGACCAGCATTTCCTCCGACTGCACATCGGCGTGCACGTCGAGCTCCGGCTGGGTGATGTAGTTGCGAATGGTGGAGGTCATGGGGTTAAAACTCAAAACGCAAAACGCAAAACGCAAAACTCAAAACAGCAGTCGCACGCCGATGCCGACAATGTCACCCGCCCAGTAACCGCCCTCCCATCCAGCAACGGCCCCCGCCCTAGGTTTTGCGTTTTGCGTTTTGAGTTTTGAGTTTTCACCGCGGGTACTCCGGTTTCTGCGCCCAGTCGACTTCGACGCTGCCGGGGATGCCCTGGTAATCGCGCGGAAAGGCGTAGTCCTTGCGCAGCGGGTGGCCGGTCCAGTCCTCCGGCAGGAGAATCCGCCGGGGGTGGGTGCCGGTGGCATCGGTGACGGCGTCCGGGTGGCCGGTGAAGTGGATGCCCAGAAGATCATAGGTTTCACGTTCGTGCCAGTCCGCCGCCCGCCAGACATGCGCGACGCTGGGGATCACCGGCTTGTCCCGCGGCACGAACACTTTTACGCACAGAAGGTGCCCCAGGTCGAACGACAGCAGCTCATACGCCGCGGCCAACTGCCGTTTGTCGGGGTAATCCAGCCCGGTGATGCAGCGCAGCATCGTGAAGGAGAGCTCCGGGTCGTCGCGCAGGAACGCCGCGGCGGCGGGCCAAGTCTCGGCCGGCAGGATGACAAAGGGATGGGAGGGGTTGCTGCGCACCGTGAGCGGCGCCGGGGCGATGCGGGCGGCGAGGCGGCTGGCGATGTCATCGAAGGCGAGCAAGGGTCCTCCGGGGGAAACCGGCCAGTGTACACCGGGCCGCCGCCCGGGAAAACCGCCCGGGGCCGCACGCAGGTCTCTCCACCGGTCCGCCACCCGGCCTGCCCCGGGGGCCCGGCCGCGGCCAGTTCTTCTATTGACCATGGGCCGGTCGCAAGTAAGATGTGCCGGTAATGGCGAAGGTGGCAGGTTCCCGCGGCTCTTAAGAGCCGCCGCGGCCCTTTTCCCGTCTACAGCCCGCCGGTCGCCCAAGCCTGAATCCTGGCCGCGGCCTCAATGCATCGATCGCCCCCGGCATGACCGCAAGGAGTTCGTATGGTATTCGCGCGTCGCTCCATCGCCCTGGCTTTCCTCGTGGCGCTTGCGGGCGCTCTTCCCGGCCTCTCGGGATGTGCGGAACTGAGCGGGGGCGGCGGCAAGTACACCTCCCTGCCCGACCTCCAGCCTTCCGGGCTCAAAAACCTCTGGGAAATGCAGGTCGGCCTGGGCACCGGCGAAAAAATCGCCAAGGCCTGGCGCGTCGGCGATTCCGTCTATGTCACCACCAACAAGGCGCGGCTCATTCGCATCGTCGCCGCCTCCGGCGTCAAGGCCTGGGATGTGCAGATCGGCGTGCGAACCCAGGAAATCTTCCGGCCGGTGGACCTGGGCAACGGACGGGTCCTCGTGCTCAACCAGGGACAGGCGTTCCTGCTCGACAAGGCCGCCGGCGTCGAAATGCGCTCCCGCCCGCTGGAAATGATCGTCACCACCGACCCGGTCGTGCACCTGGCCTCCAACACCATGTGTGTCGGCGGGCTGCGCTACTTCTATGGCATGTTCCTTGACCAGCTCGGCGGCCAGAAATGGGTGACCGCCAGCCCCTCCGACCAGTTCACCGCAACCCCCGCCGTCGTCGGCGATGATGTCCTCCTCGCCAGCCGCAGCGGCAAGCTGTGGCGCGTGAACATGCCCAGCGGCCAGTGGGATTGGAAGGACCGCAAGACCAACGGGGCGGTGGTGGCGGGCGTCGCCTCGGATGGCGGCGCGATGTATGTGCCCTCCCTCGACCAGCGCGTGTATGCGTTCGGCGCCCAGAATGGCGGCGAACTCTGGGAAAAACTCCTCGAGGGCACCCTCGACAAGGCCGCCGTGCCGGTCCGCACCCAGGTGCTGGTGCCCTCCTCCGGCAAGGGGCTCTATTCGCTCTCGACCGAAAACGGCGACACCCAGTGGATGTCCCCCGGCGCCACGCAGATCGCCACCATCACCGGCGACCACGTGTGGGCGGAGGATGAAGCCGGCAACCTCAAATCGATCAGCCTCGACAGCGGCGACGTGCTCTCCTCCACGCCCGTCCCCGGCGCCCAGATGGTGGTCTACAACAGCGAAGACGACCTGGTGTTCGTCGCCAACAAGGCCGGCGTCGTCGGGGCGTACGCGCCCATCAAGTAAGTGGCCGGTTGAGGCAAGCGGCGGGGGGGTGACCTTCACGGCATCGGCGGCGGAGCGATCAGCCGCCGCGGCTGCGGACGGCTGGCCGGCGCCGGATTCCACGTCAGCGTCAGCGGCCCGTCACCTGTCGAAACGTGCCACGACGTCGTCTCCGCCCCCTGCTCCCCATTCAGCCGCCCCTGCAACGGAACATCCGTGCTTTCCGGCAGGTGCTTCATCACGAAGCGCCCCTTGAGATCCGACGTGCCGCGCTCGTCCGAATAGCCATACCGAATCGACACGCCCGCCACCGGCTTGCCCTCACCATCCACCACCACGCCCGTGACCGTCGCGTTGCCCGCCACCTGCGGATCGCCGCCGTTGAGGCGCGGAAGCTGCCAGCGAATCGTGCCCACGTCGCGCGCCTCGCCGGGCTGCAGCACGCCCACGTCCGTGCCACCTTCGACGCCCCCGCTCAAGCCCATCACGGACAGGTGCACGTCCCACCCGATCGGCACCACCGGAAATCGGAAATCCCCCTTGGCGTCCGGAGTGACACTCCACCGTTCGCCGGTGCCCCGCCACGTCCGAAGCGGTCGACCGTCCACGCCGGGCCGGCTGGACACTGGCACGCTGATCCCGACCGACACCGGCTCTACCGGCGGCTTGCCGTCCGCATCCAGCACCTTCCCGCTCAGGCTCCCGGCCAGTGGGACCTCCAATGACGCCGGCAGCTCGTCCGACGCCTGCGCCATCATCCCCAGCGCTCTGGTGCCGTCATCGGTGACCACCGCAATGTTGTCCGGCCCGCGCGGCGTGTTGGAGAACAGCTGAAATTTCCCCGCCGCGTCGGTGTGCGCCTCCATCGACCCGCGCACCACCGTCGCCTGCAGCGGATGCTGCTGTTCATCCAGCAGCTGCGCCCGCCAGATCCCGTCGAGCGCCACCGCCAACGTCGCCCCCTTCACATCGCCCCCGGAAACGTCCACGTCCATCGTGTACATCTGCGGCCGCCCCGCCTTGAAACCCTGCGCCGCCAGCATGTATTTCCCCGGCGGCACATGCAGCGTAAACGTCCCCGCGCCATCGGTGACCGTCGCAGCAACCTCCGACGGCCGCTCGCCCGCCGTCTGCGCCACCACCATCGCACGGGCCGCAGGCGCGCCGTCGGCCGTCAGCGTCCCGCTCACCGTGCGCTCCGGATCCCCCGCCTCCAGGCTCACCACATGCTCCTGCCCCAACCGCAGGTCCACCTCTTCCGACGCCAGAATTCCCGGCGCGTCCAACCGCAGCGTCGCAGATACACGGTAACTCCCCGGCTCCACCGGGAATCGCGCTTGACCCCGCGCGTCCGTCCTCGCCCGCGGCACGGTCATCCCGCCAACGGTCGGCCACGCCAGCACCGGCACGCCCGCAACCGCCGCCGCCTTGCCCCCACGCGTCACCTGCGCCACCAGCGTCGCCCCCGGCGACAGCGACACCTCCACGTCCGTCGTCCCCGCCGCGATCGGCGGATCCATCCCCCGATAATTGCGCTCGGTGGAAAAGGGCGCATACCCCGCCTTCGTCACCAGCAGGTGACCCCGAGCATCCTCCGGAACACGCTCCACACGGAAATGCCCCGAGGCATCCGATACCGTCGCCAAACCCACATCGGCATTCAAAAAAATGCGGCCATAGCCCGCTTCCTCCACCTGCAGTTCGATCGCCGCCCCCGCCACTGGCGCACCCGCCGCGTCCTTTACGTTCCCCTCCACCACCGCCGCCGGATGCAGCACCACGCGCGCCGCTTGCCGCCGGGGAACCATACCCGCGGGAGAGGGCGAGACCGTCCTCCACGCCAGCGCGTGCCCCGGCACGTCAAAAACAAATACCTGCTCCGTTTCCAATGGGTTGTCGCTCACCAACGGCAGCGGGAAGGTGCCATCGGCAGCCGTGCGGCCCTGGCTTGTCCGTGAAAGAAAAAAGTCCTGGTTGCGATAGACGTTGAACGGAGCATCCGCCACCGCACGCCCATTTTCATCCACCAGCACCCCGCGCTCCGCCACCGCGGCCGGTGCAGTCGCAGTTGTCGGCGCAACCGCCGCCGCCCCCGGCCCCGTCGCCGCAACCCCCGCCACATTCGGCAGATTCTGAGCGACCACCAGCGCCCCCGCCGCCAGCACCGCCACACTCGCCGCGACAGCCGCCAGCACCTGCAGCTTCGCCACCGTCATCAGGTGCGCCGCCCCCTGGGCAATCGCCGCCCCAGCCACTGTCGGCGCGGAAAGCACCTTAGCCGTCAGCCCCGCCGGCGCCGCCGCCGACCCATGCCTCGCCAGCACCACCGCCAGCCTGCTCGCAGGCGCCCTCGCCGCCGATCCCTCCAACCGCCGTCGCAACTGCGCCAGCGCCCGCTGCACCCGCTTCGCCCCCGCGGCTTCCCCGATCCGCATCGCCGCCGCCACCTCCTCCAGCGACCGCCCCTCGATGTACCGCAGCGCGATGGCCGTGCGATCCGCCGGTCGCATCCGCGCCAGCGCCGCATCCACCTGCGGCCGCAGCTCCTCCCACAACGCCGCCTCCGCCTCCGACATGCCCGCTTCGGGACGAAGACTCATCGCCTGCTCCTCATGAAACCGCCGCCGGCGGCTGCGCTTCAGCGCGTCCCGGCTGGCAAAATGCGCCGCCCGAATCAACCACCCCGCCAGGTGCTCCGGTACAATTTGCCCCGCCTTGCGCGTCAGCAGGATGAACGTCGCCTGCGTCACATCCTCCGCCAGCCCCGGATCGACCACCTGGCGCACCGCCGCGGCATACACGAAATCAAGGTGCCGCGCCACAAGCTCCGCAAAAGCCGCGGCATCGGCAGTCTGGGTGTAACGCGCAAGCGCGTCGGCATCGGTCACAGCGCACCTCTTCATGAGGTAACGGACGCTCCGCCCCAAATCAGGACAATTTTTTCAGGAAATTCCCACCCGCGCCACCGCCCGCCACCGGCGACAGGCAATCACCGCATCAGCAGCAGCAAAATCACCAGCAGGCTCAGCATCAGCGCAGCCCCCAGCGCCAGCACGATCGGGTCGGTCAGACGGTCCGCAAACGAGCGGCCGCCGAGGTCCACCGTGTTCGCCGCCGACACCGGCATCTCCCCCTCCGCCAGCTCGGACCCCGTGGCCTCAATGTTGTTCAGCGAGGACAGGTTGTAGCTGCGGCGGGCGACCAGGGGGGGCTCCCCGCGGGCCACGCGCTCCAGGTCCCCCAGCATCTCCTCCGCCGACTGGTACCGCTTGTCCCGGTTCTTGGCCATCGCCACTTCGATCACCTCGCCCACGCCGGTGGACAGGTCCTTGACCAGGTGGTCCGCCGGCACCAGCTCTTCCTTCAGGTGCTTGAGCATCACCGTCTGCGGGTTGGGGGCGTCAAAGGGAACGCGCCCCGTCACCATGTGATAAAGCGTCGCCCCCAACGAATACAGGTCCGCCCGCCCGTCGATGTTCATCTCCCCGCGAATCTGCTCCGGCGAAATGTAATAGGGCGTGCCATACGCCTTGCCCGCCTCCGCCTGCGCCGCTTGCGCGTCGTTGGTCTCGCGGGCCAAACCCATGTCCGCCAGCTTCGCCACCCCATCCTTGGTGATCATGATGTTCTTGGGCTTCACGTCGCGGTGCACAAAGCCCGCCTTGTGCGAATGCTCCAGCGCCCGGCAGGTTTCGATCACCAGCTTGAGGGCGTCCTTCTCCGAATAGCGCTCGCCCTTCTCCAGCTTCTCATAGACGCTCGCGCCTTCGACGTACTCCATCACGAAATAATGAAAGCCGTTGGCTTCGCCCACGTCATACGCCGCGACGATGTTCGGATGGTTCAGCCGCGCGGCAGCCTGTCCTTCCTTATAGAAGCGGTCCACGAACTCGCGGTTGTCGCTCATGCGCTTGGGAAGGACCTTGATTGCCACGATGCGGTTGAGCGACACCTGCCGCGCCTTGAATACCGTGGCCATCGCCCCCGCGCCCAGCTTCGAAAGGATCTGGTACCCCGGGATCTGCTGCGCCGCCCCCTGCTCTTCCACTGCCGGACGCAGCCGGTCGGCCTGCCCCTTGGTGATGCAGCCGTTGGAAACCAGCAGATCGACCAGGGAGCGTTGGTTTTGTTCTTTGGCCAGCTCGGACTGCATCGCCATGCAATCCTGCACTTCTTCCTTGGTCGCAAAACCCTGGTCAACGACCAGCCGTCCCACGATGGTGTCTTGTTTGTTGCTGGGAGTGCCGAGTGTCATAGGACTCATCTTTCAACGCACAGAGAGGATGCGACTCGACGCGGCTGGCTGCCCTCGACATTCTTAACCGCCAATGGCCAAGAGGCAAGGGTATTGTAGGCGAGCAACGATCAAAACCGGCGTTATCGGTCCGAACAAGGCAGTGGAACCTGGTCCGCTGGGTTGAGGCGGCGCTACTCCGTGGCTTCTTCCGCCTCGGTGCCCCTTTTCACAATGTCCCCCTTCGTGAACAAAATCCCCTTCAGCGTCTCCCGCCATTGCGGATGCTTCCGCAGCAGGAACTCCAGGTCCATCCCGAAATGCTTGAATTCCTCGTGCTGGGCATTCTTCATGATCGCCTTGGCCTCGGCGTCCTTCTCGACGGCGATCCGCTGCTCGTACCAGTTGATCGCCTCGCACTCCTCCGTCAGCGACGCGATCATGCGCGCAAACGTCCGGGTGGCCTGGGGCAGTTCGTCGGGCGGCTCGTGATAGTTTTCAAATCCCATGGCGGAATCGTAATCCATCCGCGCGGTTGCGGGCAACCCCTGCATAGCCGCAGCGCCGCCCCGACCCAACCCTGCACCCGCCCGCCAAAGATTATCCCCCTCCGCCCACCCCCAAAACATCTATACTGGTCCCCTCATGCCTCATCCGTTCGCCCATCCTCTTTCCCAAGGGCGGCGCGCCGCGCTCCCCCTGGCCGCGATGCTCCTCACGCTGCCATTGCTCACCTGCACCTCCCCTCCCACGCCCCACCAGGCATCTGCACCCCCGCCGCCGCCTGCCCCGGCCACGACTCCCGCCGCCCCGATCCCCGCCTCCATTCTTGTGAATCCGGCGCTCTCCCGCGCGCTGGAAAGCCTCACCTCCAGCACCCCGCCCTTCGTCGTCACTCAGGTCCTCGAGCCCGACTCGCCCGCGCTGCTCGCCACCACCCTCGCCGCCCTCCACCGCAACGGCGAAACCCTCCGCTCCATCCACGTCCTCAGCCGCGCCTACGAAGAGCGCTGCGAAAACCTGCGCAACCGCTGGCTCGAAGATGGCAGCATCGAAGGCGACGGCTTCTACGAGTTCCCCACCCGCCGCTCCCGCTACCACGCTTCCAGCGTCCTCGCCGCCTGGAACCCCACCCGAAAGGAAATCCGCGAAGAATTCGACGAAGCCTTCGACGGCAAAAACGACATGCAGTTCCCCCGGCGCTACCAGACGCTCGGTTTTTATTCCGGCCCGCCCATCCCCGATCCCGTCCCCGCCCAAGCCATCGTGGGCCACCTCTTCGTCTTCAACTTCTTCCTCGGCACCGAGCTCACCCCCGGCCAGCAAACCATCAATTACACCCTCTACCCGGAAATCAACCCCGACGCCGCCAGCGCCCGCCGCGTGCTCCTCAACGATTCCCAGCCCGCCGTCGAACTGATCTTCCACTACGAAAATCTCGACGCCCATGTCACCGATACCTGGTACCTCGATCCCGACCACGGCCCCGTCCTGATCGCCTGCACCCGCCACTCCGAGAGTGATCGCAACATCAACTGGTCCCACGCCGCCGTCTACGCCCTCCTGCCCGCCGCCCCCGGCATCTTCTATCCCCAGCAGGCCGCCTTCATCACCGGCTACAACCAATACCCCCACGCCCGCGGCACCTACACCGCCCGCTCCATCATCGCCAACGAATCCCGCCCCGACGCCTTCTTCCTGCTCCCCGCCGTCGCCCCCATGGTGCTCCCCGATCCCACGCCGCTGCCCCCAAGGTCCCCTTCGCCGCCGCATCCCATCCTGAGAGCAATCCCTTGAATTCCTGCAGGAGCCACCGCATGCCCACCTGCGGCGTCCGCTTGGCGGTCGTCGCGCTTCTCCTCGTCACGCCCCAGCTCCTCGCACAAACGCCTGCGACAGGGCCCGCCGCGCTCACTGGCCAGGTCCTCTCCGCTGCCGGCGCGCCCGTCGAAAAAGCAACCATCGTCGCCCTCAGTTCCCCCGGCGGTGACACCTCCATTCTCGCCACCGCCACCTCCAATGCCGCCGGCCGCTTCACCCTCGCGCCC
>JBEHXY010000142.1:0-8955 GCA_048498455.1 Planctomycetota bacterium
TCTGGGAAAAAGGCGTCCTGCTGGGCCTGCGGCAAATGGGGGTCAATTCCAACATCCCGGGCCTCTCCTCCATTGGTGGGCCAAACAACGCCCAGTACAACCGCACCATCATCGTCCGTGGCCGCGCCGTTCCCGTCGGCATGGACCAGCAGGACACCGCCAATCGCATGGCCGACGCCTCCGTCGCCGTCGATCTGCTGCTGGCCTACAACCACGACAAAGTCCGGTCCCGCGTGGATACCCTCTTCGTCGCCCTCGCTCCGCCCAACGCCGATCGCATGGCCCTCACCCGCGCCATGTCCCCCAACTACGGCGATCCCGCGCTGCAACTCCGCCGCCTTGTCGAAGCCTACAACCCGCCCCACGCCCTGCCCTGCATCCTGGCCGCACTGGGCGCTTCCGGCGGCAGCACCGATGGCTATTACAGCAACATGAACGGCAAAAATTACCGCATCAGCTCGCGCATCGACCTCTTCTCCATCGCCGTGGAAATGCTCCAGGAAAGCCACGACGATTACGGCCTCGTCCGCCTCAACAACTGGGGCAACCGCTGGGTTTTCGACGGCAGCGAAGATGAGGAAAACAAGTCCGTCAAAAAACTCCTCACCTTCTGGAAGGAACACTACCAACAATTCGGCGCGGAAACCCCGGACCTGCCCACCGTTTCCCCTGGCACTTCCGATTCCACGAGCGGCGGCATCGGCGCCATCCGGGTCAAGCGCTAGCAACACGATTCGCGCCCGCCCTCCGGCCCGCTGCATATACTTGCACGCGGTGGTGGAGGACATCATGGATCCCGCAGCATCGACGCAACCCCGGCAGGCGCCCGCAGGCCTTCGTTCGATTTCGCCCGTGGAATTTGCCCGCCGTCTGCGCGGCCTCTCCGAACAGCCCGACAACCGCTACGCCTTTTTCCTGGGCGCCGGCTGCTCCATCGCCTCGGGTATTCCCTCCGCCGCCGAGCTCGTCCGCGACCACTGGCTCCCGCAGCTCCGCGACCTCCGAGCCCCCGAACGCCGCGACCTCGACGCCTGGGTCCGCGAGCAATTCCCCGACTACAACCCCAAAAACCCCGCCCTCCACTACGGCCGCGTCGTCGAACGCCTCTTCCTGCACACCGAGGAAGTCCAGCGCGAGATCGAACGCCTCTGCGCCAACCCCTTCCCCAGCTTCGGCTACGTCGCCCTCGCCGCACTGGTCGCCGAGGCCGGACGCAGCAGCGGCCTCTTCAACGTCGTTCTCACCACCAACTTCGACGACCTCGTCCAGGATGCCCTCTTTCTCTTCACCCGCACCCGCGCCCTGGTCGTCGGCCACGAAGCCATGGCCCACTTCATCCGCCCCACCCGCACCCGCCCGCTGGTGGTGAAACTCCATGGCGACCAGCGCCTCTCGCCGCGCAACAGCGAACAGGAAACCCGTCAGCTCGAAGCCGAAATCGAAAACCAGGTCCGCACCCTCCTCCACGACCGCGGCCTGATTTTCCTGGGCTACGGCGGCCACGACCAGAGCATCCAGGGCATGCTCGAACGCCTGCCCGCCGAGGCCCTGCCCCTGGGCGTCTACTGGGCCTCCGACGAGCCCCCGCCCGAGCAGATGATGGGCTGGCTCGAACACCGCCACGCGATCTGGGTGAAAGGCGGCGGCGATTTCGACACCGTCATGCTGCTGCTCTGCGACGCCTTCGATCTCGAGCTCCCCACGCGCAAGGACTTCGACGACATGTTCTGCCGCTATCGCCAGGGCTTCGAAAAGCTGGCCCAGCGCGTCGAGAGCTCCCCCGGCGCCGATCCCCACCTGCGCGAGGCCGCCGCCCGCGCCCGCCGCTTTTTCACGGGCGGCGCCGGTTGAATTTCCGACTCCCCCGGGCGATGCTGCCGCCGTGGCGCGCCTGCGCCCGCAAAGGAGTGCGCACGTGCCAAGCGAAACCGCCGTGGCGGGGAAAAAAGTCCTGGTGATGGGTCTGGGCCGCTTTGGCGGCGGCGTTGGCGTCACCCGCTGGCTGGTCGCGCAGGGGGCGATCGTCACCGTCAATGATGCCGCCGCCGCCGACACGCTCACCGATTCCATCGCCCAGCTGCAGGGCCTGCCCGTCACCTTCAAACTCGGCGGCCACGATCCCGCGGATTTCCTCGCCGCCGACCTCCTCGTGCTCAATCCCGCCGTCGACAAGGCCAAATCCCCCGCCGTCCAGGCCGCCCTCGCCGCCGGAGTCCCCTACACCACCGAGATCAACCTGTTCCTCGAACGCTGCCGCGGGTTCACCATCGGCATCACCGGTTCCGTCGGCAAATCCACCACCACTTCCCTGATTTACGAAGCCCTCAAGGCCGGACTTCATCAAGACGGCGACGCCCCCCTGCAGGAATCGCCGCGCGTGTTCCTGGGCGGAAATATCGGCCGCTCGCTGCTGTCGGAACTTCCGCACATTCGCACGCAGGACCTCGTGGTCCTGGAGCTCTCCAGCTTCATGCTCGAAGACACCGCCCGCATCGCCTGGTCGCCGCGGGTCGCGGTCGTCACCAACCTCTTTCCCAACCACCTCGATCGCCACGAAAACATGGCCGGTTACGCGGCCGCCAAGCAGAACATCCTGCGCTTTCAGAACGCCGGCGACGTGGCCATTCTCAACAACGACCACGAGCTGGTCAGCCGCTGGGTCGGCCTCGCCCAGTCGCGCCACGCCGTCGTCGTCAAGTACACCACCCGCGGCCCCCACGGACATCTCCCGCTGGTCATCCCCGGCGAACACAACCAGTCCAACGCCCAGGCCGCGATCGCCGTTCTCGCGGCCATCCCGCCCCCCTTTGCCCTCGACGCTCACGCCGCCACGCAGGCCATCCACCATTTCCCCGGCCTCACCCATCGCCTGCAGCTCGTTCACACGCTGACCGCCGGCGATCCCCCGCGCCCGATCCGCTTCTACAACGATTCCAAGGCCACCAGCCCCGACGCCTCGCTCACCGCCCTGCGCGCCTTTGCCCCGCGCTCCTCGATCTTCCTCATCGGCGGCTATGACAAACACATCGACATGTCCGAGTTCGTCCAGGCGCTCGCCGCCGCCGCCGGGGGGGTCATTGGCATCGGACAAACCGGACAGGCGCTGCTGGATCAGGTGCGCGCCGCCGGAGGCCTGTCCGCCGAGCGCCTCGCCTACGCCGGCGCCCTCGACGCCGCCGTCCCCCTCGCCGCCTCCTGGGCCCGCACCGACCCCGCCCTCACCTCCATCGTCCTCTCGCCTGCCTCCGCCAGCTGGGACCAATTCCCAAATTACGAAAAACGCGGCGACCTCTTTATCCAGATCGCCCGCGGCCTGCCCGCCGCCACCCCCTGACCCCCCTCCCCCTCCGCTCCCTTCCGCATTGCAAATTGCAAAATTCGGCCTGCCTGCGGCAATTTGCCCTATGCAAATTGCAAGAACCGCGGAATTTCCCCGGTTTGCTCGGGGTTTACGTGCAGAATTCCCCCCAGAGCGTCGATTTGCTGGGTATGGACCGAAGGGTTGTGCCGCCAGCGGGGCGGATTTCGGTGCCCTGTCCGCCGGTTCTTAAGTGGGTGAAATTATGCCGTTCTCGACGCAAACGTGGTCCCGTTCCCATATTGAGACGCTTATGGCCGTCGCCACGACGCTCGCCGACTACACGCAGTCGCTCGATCTCGCCCGCCGCATCCCCAGCTATCTCAGCGACACCCTCCACCTCGAACCCCTCACCCTCGCCGTCCTGCGGACCAACCCCGACGCCCCCGACGCCCCTGAACTCGTCCTGCACGCCGCCTCCGGCTCGGTCGCCAGCGGCGAGGCCGCCGTCTCCTTCGCCCCGCGACTCATCGACATCTGCCTGCAGACCCGCCCGCTGCCCGCCGGCATGGCCCCCGCCCTCCGCACCGCCATCAACGTCGAAGCCGGCTTCTCCGAAATGGCCGTCCAGGGCCTGGGCGCCTTCCCCAAGGCCCTCGTCTTCGCCCGCACCATCGACGAGCGCCACCGCATGGTCCTCCTCGTCCACCAGCGCGCCGATGACCACGGCCTCTCGGCGCACACCACCGACGCCCTCCTCATGGTCGCCGGCCAGCTCTCCAAGCTCCTGAAGTGCCTCTTCGCACTCAACGCCGGTCCCCAGGTCCTCGGCCAGCCCTTCGAACGCCTCACCGAACGCGAATGGGTCGTCCTCCGCGGCCTGAACTCCGACGATGGCGAAAAGCAGCTCGCCGACCGCCTCAGCCTCTCCCCGCACACCCTCCACTCCCATATCAAGTCGATCTACCGTAAGGTCGGCGTCCAGGGCCGCCTCCCCCTGCTGCTCCGCCTTCAGAACGCCATGCGGGACCTCCGCACCGCGACGGTCAACACCCATCCGACCGGCGGCGGCATCGATCGCCCCACCCACGCTCTCGAACGCACGGCGGCCGTCGCCGTCGGCTGAGGCCAACCCCCCGTCCCGCAACGGCCACCCCCGGCCCGCCCTCCTGTAACCGGTGGGGGAGGCTGTACCCCTGCAAATCTGATCAAAGACCAATCGCGATCCCGGCTATGGAGTCCGCCCCCCCCTCATCTTCACGCGATTACCCCCACCCAACTCTCCTCAAGCGACGCCCGCCGCCCTGCCCAATCCCCCATGCCACTGGTCCTCCAAATGCCCAAGTGCTGCCCAGTTTGTGAAAACCGGCACACCTTGCGGACGTAAGTCCCTGTGAAATATGGCGCAACACAACAAAAAATATTTGGAAATCTCCGCCCTTTTCTCGACCGCCGGGGTATTGACTGCGTATGATGAAGGCGTCAGTCGCTCGAGTCTCCCCACAGCTCACGACTGACGAAGTTCCTTCCTTCTCCCCCACGAAGGCCGGTGGTCATCTCCCACGTGACCACCGGCTTCTTTTTTGCCCCGATTTTCCCCCTTTCCCTGACGCTCAACCACAAACCCTTTCACTGGCAGCGCCAAACACCCCCCATTCCCACGCTCATCAAAAAAGAAGCCCCGGACATGCGCTGCATGCCCGGGGCTCTCATCATTCACACGCTGCCCTCCCGGCAACGCTCGGGTGCGGGTCCTTAGAACCGCAACTGCAACTGCACGCGGAACGCCAGATCGCTGGTGTTCTGTAGCTGAAGCGCCGCCGCATCCGTATAGGGCGATTCCGGCGAATAGGTCACATCCGACTGCAACTTCAGGTTGTGCCCATAGAAGTAGTAGTTCGAACCCAGCGAGTAGTACTCGCCCACGTTCGGATAGCCTTCCGTGAACAGGGCGCCCGCACGGGCCACCACTTCAAACTTCTGCGGAATCAGGAAGTAGCCCACCTGCCCGTAGTAGCCATGCTGGAAGAACGACGAATCGCTCGAACCGAACGGACCGGTCGAAACCGTCGTGGCGCTCGACGAGGTGTTGCCCGGGTTGGCGTTGACCTGCTGGAAGAAGGCCGCCGCCAGCAGGCTCAATCCCTGCCACTTGGCCGACCAGTCCACCGTCCCCCGGAAGATGTCGCCGTTGAGGGTGTAGTTGGTGAAGCCCGGACCATCGCCGTTGGAGAGGCCCTGGGCGACCGCGGTCGTCTGCGGCGACGGGAAGGAGTTGTTGGTGGCGTTCTGCGATTCGTAACCCAGCGCGGCGCCCAGCAACCAGATGAACTGGCCATTGTCCGAGGCCGGACGCAGGTCTGATTCATCCGCGAACTGCGCGATCTTGCCGCTGCCGGCCCACTGCACACGGCCGTAGAAGCCCAGCCGGTTGTCCAGGTTGGCCGTCCCGCCGGAGGCATCCACCTGCCGCAGCGTGTTGCTGCGCGAGCCGTCGTTGACGTTCACTTCATAACCCAGGGTGCCCGGCAGAATGTCGCCATAGAGGCTGACGCCCAGGGCGCGAACCGGGTCGAACGGCGAAAGCACTTCCGCCCGTTCCGCGAACGTCCCGGTCGGATCCGACGTCAGTTCCGCCTTGGCAAAGGGCACCTTGAACGAACCGGCGCGAAGCTTCGCGTAATCCGTCAGGCGGTACCCGATGAACGCATCGGTCACCGTGAAGGTGCCCGAGGAGGTGCCTTCGAAGTCGCCTTCGAGCTTGTACGTGATGTCCGGCGAGATGGCGTTGCCCGAGAAGCTCACCCGCGCCCGGCGGATGTCGATGCCGCTGGCATTGCCCGGATCGTGCGGCGTCACCTTCGGGGCCGAAGAGCCCGAGCCGATCGTCCGGCTCGAGAGCGTCCGGTTGTTGTAAGCGTTGTGATAGGCATACTCGTAACGCACCTGGGCGTAACCGCCGACGACCAGCTTGTAGTTCGCATCGGCCGTCTGGATGAAAAAGCCATCCTTGTAGCCCATCAGCGGGCCGTCCGCGAACTGCCCGCGCGTCTTGGCGTCGGCCAGCACGTCCTGCACGATCGATTTGATCTGCTCCGTCCGCTCCTGCGTCAGCCAGTTTTCGCCCTGCTTCCGCTCCAGTTCCGCGATCCGCGACTTGAGCGCCTGGATCTCGCTCGTCACCTCCGCGTTTCCGCCCGTGCTCGCCGCATCGGGGCCCGCAGCGCGCCCCACGGGAGAAAACGCAACCGTCAGCAGACTCGCTGCCACCGCAGCAGACGCGGACCAGCGGGAAATTGCCATAACCATCTCCAAAAAGTTCCTTCCGTCCGCGGCAAGCCCGCGCCTGCCGGTTCCGATGTTTCCCACGAAAGCCGGGTACGATAGGGGCCGCGGATTAAGAATTGGTTAGAATTTATAACACTGACACGTAAAGCTGTAAAACACAGCCATTGCCCAGGGCGGCACACTCCTCAGCAACATCGCGTCATGCGGCTTCCCCCATCTCAGAACCCACACGCAAATCCCGCTGGATCTTCCATTCCAGCAACGCCTTGGCCACCAGCGTGAACAGCCCCAGCATCCCCAGCAGCGTCGCCAGCGCAAACGCCCCCGGAATCCCCAGGCCCCCGTAATTCGAATACAAAAACTCGATCTCCCGCGGCAGCGTGTTGCTCTCCCCCTGGATGTTCTGCGTCACCACGCTCAACGCCCCGAATTCCCCCATCGCCCGCGCATTGCACAAAATCACCCCGTACAACAGCCCCCACTTGATGTTCGGCAGCGTGATCTTCCAGAACGTCTGCCACCCCGACGCCCCCAGCGATATCGCCGCCTGCTCCTCCTGCGTCCCCTGCTCCTGCATCAACGGGATCAGCTCCCGGGCCACAAACGGAAAGGTCACGAACACCGTCGCCAGCACCATCCCCGGCAGCGCGAAGATGATCCGGATGTCGTGCGCCTGCAGCCACGCCCCGAAGAGCCCCTGCCGCCCGAAGAGCAGCACGAAAATCATCCCCGAGATCACCGGCGAGACCGCAAACGGAATGTCGATGATCGTCGTGAGGATCGTCTTGCCCCGGAAATCAAACTTCGCGATCGCCCACGCCGCCGCGATGCCAAACACCGTGTTCAGCGGCACCGCGATCGCCGCCACCAGCAGCGTCAGCTTCACCGCATGGATCGAATTCGGATCCACCAGCGCCGCCTTGTACGTCTGCCACCCCGCCCGAAGGGCCTCGTAAAACACCGACAGCAGCGGCAAAATCAAAAACAGCGCCACAAACCCCAGCGTGATGCTGATGAACAACAGCCGGAACAGCAGCGACGGTTGTTCCCGCCGGCCGCGCCGGGCCGCGGGGGCCGCGCTGGATGCAGAGGTGTCGGACATGCTCATACCACCCCCGCCCGCACGCGGCGGCTCGACCACCACTGCAATCCATTGATAAGGATCAGCACCCCGAACGACACCACCAGCATCACCAGCCCCAGTGTCGTGGCGCTGGCGTACTGGTTGTTCTCCACCTTCTTCATGATCATGTGGGCGGTGATTTCCGATTCCCCCGGAATGTTCGACGAGATGAAAATCACCGACCCGTATTCCCCCACCGCCCGGGCAAACGCCAGCGAAAACCCCGTCAGCAGCGCCGGCAGCAGCGCCGGCACGATGATCCGCCGGAACGACTGAAACCGCGTCGCCCCCAGGCTCGAGGCCGCCTCCTCCACCTCCGGGTCCAGATCCTCCAGCGCCGGCTGCAGCGTCCGTACGATGAACGGTATCCCGATGAACACCAGCGCCAGCAGCATCCCCAGCCGCGTGTAAGCGATCTGGTCCGGCAGGTTCTCCGCCACCCCATCGGGCAGCCCCGCCCACGAAAGCAGCCGCGAAATCTGCACAAACGCCAGCAGCCCATTGAGGTGCGTCGCCGTCCAGTTCCACGCCGGGTTCACATGCGTCACGATCCAGGTCCAGGGACCCCCCAGCCACCCGTTCGACGCATACAGCGTCGCCAGCGTGATCCCGCTCACCGCCGTGGGCAGCGCGAAAGGCAGATCAATGAGACCATCCACCAGCCGCTTGCCCGGAAACGAATAACGAATCAGCGTCCAGGCCACGATGAACCCGAACACCGCGTTGATGCACGCCGACACAAACGACAGCCCGAACGTCAGCTTCAGGGACGAAATCAGTTCCGGGTCGCTGATCGCTTCCTTCAGGTCCGCCCACGGCAGCGTCGCACTTTTCCAGAACAACCCCGCCAGCGGAATGATCACGATCAGCGACACGTACAGCGTCGTGTACCCCATCGTCAGGCCGAAGCCCGGAAGAATGGAGCGGGAACGAAGTCGCAAGGGGCGGCGCGCGGGCACGGCGGGTCCTTCACTGAAAAAATCAAAAAGCAGGGGGCGGATTGTAACCTTCCCCGCGGCGGCCGACACCCCGAGGGAGGAGGAGGCCGCCGCGGGAAAGGGGAGCATGCACGGGAAACTTAGTGCTTCTTGTAGATCTGGTCGAAGATGCCCTTGTCGGCGAAGTGCGTCGCCTGGGCCTTCTTCCAGCCGCCGAAGATTTCATCGATCGTGAACAACTGCACCTTCGGGAATTGGCTCTCGTGCGCCTTGGCCACGTCCGGGTTCCGCGGGCGATAGTAATTCTT
>JBEHXY010000143.1:0-8950 GCA_048498455.1 Planctomycetota bacterium
CCCCCCGCCCCCTGCACCTGCGACATCCCTCCCGCCGGCTCATCCGGCTTGACCTCAAAAAACTTGTGGAAGATCGCCTCCCCCACCCCGTTCAGCCGCGTCTGCAGCGAATCGATGTACTCGTGCAACCCGCCGCCGATGATCTCGTCGATCTGCGCATACTGCAGGTCCGCCACCACCCGTCCCAACCGCTGTTCCGCCGCATTTGAAAAGGTGTCCTCCGCGCTCCCCGTGATCGCCCGCAGGCTCTCTTCCGCCTTGCCCAGGCAAAACAGCACCGCCCGGGGAAACTCCCGGTCCAGCAGCAGGAATTGCGCCACATACCGCGGCGTGATCGCGTCGAACTTCTTCCGGAACATCTCGAACGCCGACGCCGACCGCAGCACCGACGCCCACTGAATCGTGTCGATCGGCATCCCCACGTATTCCGCCCGCGGCAGCAGGATGAAGTACTTCACGTCCAGGATGCGCGACGTCTTGTCCGCACGCTCGATCAGCCGGCCGATGCGCCCAAAATGCCATCCCTCCCCGTGCGACATCGTCCCCATCTGCTCCCCCACGAAGAGCGCCGACGCCGTCTTCACGTCCGTATAAAACGTGTGCGGATCCGCCACCGCCTTTTCCCGCGCCTGCGGGTCCTGCATCATCAGGTAGAAGCGGTTGAGCGTGAACCACATCTCGGACGAGATCACCTCGCGCACCGAGCGCGCGTTCTCCCGCGCCCATTTCACGCACGAAATGATCGAGTTGGGATTCTCCGCATCGAACGTCAGAAACTCGATCACGTTTTCCCGCGTGAAGTTCTTGTCGTACCGCTCCTCAAATTTCTCTTCATCCCCAGTTGTCCACACCAGCGGCTGCCACTGGTTCCCCGCCGATGCCCCCAGCTGTTCCAGCTGCAGGTTCAGGTTCACATGCACAAAGCGCGCGACATTCTCCGCCCGCTCCACGTAGCGGTTCATCCAGTAAATCGCTTCAGCAACCCGGCTCAACATCCGTCCACATCCTCCGCGCCGCCCCCCCCCGCGTTCACGAGCTCAATACCCACGTGTCCTTCGAACCGCCACCCTGCGACGAATTCACCACCACCGATCCCTTCTTCAGTGCCACCCGCGTCAATCCCCCCGGCAGCACATACACATCTTTCCCGTACAAAATGTACGGCCGCAAATCCACGTGCCGCCCCTCGAACCGCGGCGGCTTCCCATCCCCGCTGTCCACGATCACCGGCGCCCGCGACAGCGCCACCATCGGCTGCGCAATGTAGTTCCGCGGATTCTCCGCCACCTTCATCTTGAATTCCTCGCACTGCGCCTTGGTCGCATGCGGCCCCACGAGCATCCCATAGCCCCCGCTCTCGTTGGCCGCCTTCACGACCATCTTCTCAATGTTCTCCAGCACATGCTTCAGCTCCTTCTCCTCCGCGCACACATGCGTCGGCACGTTCGGCAGAATCGCCTCCTCGCCCAGGTAATACTTGATGATCTGCGGCACGTATGCATACACCGCCTTGTCGTCGGCAATCCCCCCGCCCGGCGCGTTCGCCAGCGCCACCCGCCCCGCCTTGTACACCTCCATGATTCCCGGAACCCCCAGCATCGAATCCGGCCGGAACATCTTCGGATCCAGGAAGTCGTCGTCCACCCGCCGGTAAATCACATCCGCACGCTCATACCCCTTCGTCGTGCGCATCATCACATAGCCGTCTTTCACCACCAGGTCCCGCCCCTCCACCAGCGGCACGCCCATCTGCTTGCTCAAAAAGGAGTGCTCAAAGTAAGCGGAGTTGTAAACCCCCGGCGTCAGCGTCACCACCTTCGGATTCGACAGCGCCTCGGGCGCCAGGTACTGCAGCGTCTCCAGCAGCCGTGTCGTGTACTCATCCACCGGCCGCACGTGCGAGGCCTCAAACGCATGCGGAAACGTCCGCTTCAGCACCTGCCGATTCTCCAGCACATACGACACCCCGCTCGGGCACCGCATGTTGTCTTCCAGCACGTAAAACGTTCCGTCCTTGTCGCGCACCAGGTCCGTCCCCGTGACGTGCGCCCAGATCCCCTTCGGCGGCGTGAACCCCACGCACTGCGGCCGATACGTCTTCGCCGTCTTGATCAGCCCCTCCGGCACCACCCTGTCCTTGAAAACCTTTCCCGCGTTGTACACGTCGGTGATGAACAGGTTCAACGCAATCGTCCGCTGCTTCAGCCCCCGCTCCAGGTACTCCCAGTCCTTCGCTCCCACAATCCGCGGAATAATGTCGAAAGGAAAAATCTTTTCCGTGCCCGATTTGTCCCCGTACACCGCAAAGGTCACCCCCGCCTGCAGAAAGGCCGCCTCCGCCGCTCTCTGTCGCTGCACCAATTCCCCGGCCGGCATCGCAGCAATCCGCTTCACCAGCGGATCGGCGCCTGCCCGCGGCGCTCCCCCCTCCACAAACAATTCGTCAAAAAATCCGTCCGTCTGATATGCGGCGAAGTCCACGGCCTGTCCTCTCCCCGACGCAGATGACGGCGACCCAAACGATTGCTGCTGGAAAATCATACGACCACCCCATCGCAAAGCCAATGCCGCAGCCCATCCCTGTTTTCGCCACCCTCACGCCCCCTCCCACCGCCCCCACTGCCCACTTTCCGCGCACGTGCCCCCGTCCCGAGCACCCCCCGCCCATTCCCTGCGCCCCTCCATCCCATTCGTCCGTGTTCATCCGTGTGGATGAGCGGTCAATTCCCGCGGTCACCCGACCATCACCGGCAACACATCGACCGATACCCGGATCACATGACGCCCCGTCCCCAGCAGCACCCCCCGCAGCGGCGACACATCCCCGAAGTCCCTTCCCCACGCCAGCGTGATGTGCTGCTCCGACGGCCGCAGGTTGTTCGTCGGATCAAAATCCACCCAACCCATCCCCGGGATGTACACCGACACCCACGCATGCGAAGCATCCGCCCCCGTCAGCCGCGGCTTCCCCGGCGGCGGCACCGTCATCAGATACCCCGACACATACCGCGCCGCCAACCCCACCGACCGAAAACACCCCACCGCCAGGTGCGCAAAATCCTGGCACACCCCCGCCCGCGCCTTTATCACCTCCGGCAAGGTCGTCGTCACCGTCGTGCACTTCGGGTCATATTTGAAATCCCGAAAGACGCGCGCGGTCAGCTCCTCGGCCCCTTCCAGCAATCCCCGGCCCGGCGCAAACGACTCCCGCGCATAATCCGCCACCTCCCCGTTCACATGCACGAATGGCGATTGAAACGTGTACTGATACACATCGAGCCCCTGCCCATGTCCCACGTCGCGTCGCACCCGCTCCCGCGCCTCGTCCCACGCCACATCCACTCCTCCCAGCTCCCCCGCCGGCTCCACGTCCACCTCGCTCTTCGCGAGCACCTGCAACTCCCGGTGCGGCTCCTGGATCGCAAAAAACGTCAGCCGGTTCCCAAAATAATCCCGTCTCTCCGCCCGCACCGTCGGCTCCGGACTCACCTCCAGCTCCGACGACAGCCACGTATGCCGCTCCGAATCCCGCGGCAGCAAATGCGCCACATTGTGACACACCGCCACGGCCTCATCGTAAACATACGTCGTCAAATGCCGAATCCGATACCGCGTCACGCCACCCCCCAATTCCCGACCACCGCCGTCCATTTGTGTCCATTCGTGTTCATTCGTGGAAAATTTATCCGTCGTTTCGTTGTTTTTCGTGTGTTTCGTGGCCAATTAAGTCGCGGTCTTACTCCGTCGTCCACGCCGCCAGTTGTCGCGTCGCGATCGCATGCGACAGATACGTCTGGCTCAACCGCTCCGACAGCGTGAACAAATCCACGGCCATCACCCCCAGCAGATCCTCCAGCCGCGCCCGCCGCATCCTCCCGTCCACCTCCTCCGGCTCCGCCTCCTCCTGCATGTCCACCAGCCGCAAATCCGTCAGCCGCCGCAAGAGCAATCGCTCCTCCGGCGTCCGCTGCCCCACCTCCGCCTTCGCCGCGGTCTGCGGCAGCGCCTGCACATGCTCCGTCAACCGCGCCAACTGAAACCCCACGCTCCGCGGATTCGATTCATCCGCCAGCAGCAGATCCAGCACCGGCGCCGCCTGCAGCGTCGTCATGTACCGCCGCCGATACGTCATCAGCGAATCCGCGATCTCCAGCACCGCCTCCAGCAGCGGCCCCTCCCGCCCCAGCACCTCAATCAACGTCCCCTGCAGCAGGTGCATCGTCGCCACCGTGCGCTCAATCCGCCGCCCGATGTCCAAGAACCGCCACGCATACCCGCGCGTCATCGATTCCATCGCCAGCCCCCCGAACGCCGCAAACGTCAGGATCAGCCGGTCCAGTCCCGGCAGAATCTCGTTCACTTGAATCCCTGGGGACGTGCTCGCGGGAAAATCCCGCTCCAGCCGGTTGATGATCCGCCACGTGTCCGCCGATATCCGATCCCGCACCAGCGAAGCAATCCGGTAAATATGCCCCAGCGTCGACTGCAGCCCCCCGGGATACTCCGGCATCACCAGCAGCTCCGCCAGTCGCTGCTCCGCCGGCAACCCCGCTTCGACCTTCTCCCCCACCACCACCGCCACATCCCCGCTCAACGTCGCCAGCAGCCGCTGCAATTCCGGGCTCGTCTCCACGCTCTGATCCGCCAGCCGCACCATCACCCCGCGCGCCAGCCGCGCCATCGCCTCCGCACGCTCCACGTAGCGTCCCAGCCAGAACAGATTGTCCGCCACTCGCGATGGCAAATCGCCGCCCGCACGTGAAATGTCGATGGCCGCCCCCGGCTGCGGCAACAGCGAAAACGGATCCACCGGCCCGGACGAGAGCACCCACGTGTCCTTCGACCCGCCCCCGCGCTGCATCGACACGATCATCGAATCCGCGCTCGCCGAAAATCGCGTCAATCCCCCCGGCATCACCGCATACCCCCCGCCCGCGCTCACGCTGCCGTCTGTCAGTCCGGTCGCCGCCAGGTGCGCCCTTAACACGATGTGCCGCGGCTCCGCGACCTTCCCCACCAGCACCGGCGCCGTGGACAGCGAAATCTTCTCCTCCCCCACAAAATCCAGCGGGCAATTCTCGATCCGCGCCCGCAGCTCCGCCAGCCCCTCCGCCGACAGCGTCTCGCCAAAAATCGGATCCCGCCGCGTCCCCGGAAACGTCGGCTTGATCACCATCCGCTCCAGGTTCGCCAGCACATACCCCCGTGCCTCCGCGTCCCCGCACCAATACGTCGGCACCGACGCCATCCGCAATTCCTCCCCCAGCAGATGCTTCGCCAGCCGCGGCAGATACATCATCAACGCGGGGGACTCCAAAATGCCCGACCCCAGCGGATTCGCCACCGCCACCTTCCCCGCATGCAGCGCCTGCACAAGCCCCGGCACTCCCAGCGTCGACTCCGGCCGCAATTCCAGCGGATCGCAGAAATCATCATCCTGCCGCCGCAGAATGACATCCACCTGCTGCAGGCCCCCCAGCGTCTTCAAAAACACATGGTTGTCCCGCACCGTCAGATCCCCCGCCTCCGCCAGCGTATACCCCAGGTACCGCGCCAGGTACGCATGCTCAAAATAAGTCTCGTTCAGCGGCCCCGGCGTCAGCAAGACGATCCGCGGATTCTCACGGTTCGCCGGCGCAATCGCCTTCATCGTCTCGCGCATGGCCCGGAAGAATGTCGCCAGCCGCTGCACGCCGCAATCCCGAAACACATCCGGCAGCGCCCGCGACACCACCAGCCGGTTCTCGAGCGCATAGCCCGCCCCCGATGGCGCCTGCGTCCGATCGTTCATCACGAACAACTGCCCGTCCGCCCCGCGGCCAATATCCGCCGCATACAAAATCAACCGCCGCCCCAGCGGCGCCGCCAGCCCATGCACAGGCCGCAAAAAACCCGGATGCCCGAAGATCAATTCCGCCGGCAATACCCCCTCCAGCAGCAACCGCTGCGGCCCATACAGGTCCGACAGCACCAAATCCAGCAGCCGCGCCCGCTGCTGCAACGCCCCCTCCAGCCCGCGCCACTCCGCAGGCCCATACAACACGGGAACCGCATCCAGATTCCACGGCCGATCCATCCCCGCCGGATCCCCATACACGTTGTACGTCACCCCGTTGTCATGGATCAGCTGCCGGGCCGTCTCCCATCGCCGCTGCAACTCCGCCGGCCCCAGATCCCCCAGCAGCGACACAAACATTTGCCAGTGTCCCCGCAGCGCCCCCGTCCCATCCGCCATCTCATCAAACAGCCCCCCCACCGGCACATACCCGCGCAACCCCTCCCGCCCCCCATTCACAGCCACCACATCCCTGTCAGCCAACGTCACCAAACGCCCTCAAAAATCCACCCACACACTATCCCCCACCCCATGCCTCAACACAACACCCCACCCTGCCCCTTTTCCAGCAACCACGTAATCCCCCGAGAACGTCCGTCTCCATCCGTGTCCGTCCGCGGCTAATTCCCGCGTCCTCTTCGTGGTCCTTCATCGCTCCGTGCCTTCGTGCTGCTTCGTGGGGGGGTCACACCCGCCGCAGATCGAGCGTAAACGGAAACTCCCGCGACCGCTTCACGTCGCGAACATTCATCGCCCCCGGCGTATGGCCGAATTTCGAAAACCGCGCCACCCGCCGGGCTTCCGCCGAAAACGCATTCACCGGAAACACGTCATACGCACGCCCCCCCTGCTCGCTCACGTGATACTGGCACCCCGCCACCGCGTGCCCGTTCCACTTGTCCACCACATCGAACACCAGCGGCGTGTGTACCCCGATCGTCGGATGCAGACACGACGGCGGCTGCCACGCCCGATACCGCACCCCCGCCACATATTCCCCATTCCGCCCCGTCGGATGCAGCGGCACCGCGATCCCATTGACCGCCACCACGTGCCGCGTGTTCACCGCCCCCTCCACCTTCACCTGCACCCGCTCCACCGACGAATCCACGTACCGCGCCGTTCCCCCGCCCGCCGGCTCCTCGCCCAGCACATACCACGGCTCGATCGCCTGCCGGATCTCCAGCCGCATCCCCCCCGCCGCCGCCGCCTCGATCATCCCGAATACCGGGAACCGGAACTCAAAGTGCGGCGCGAACCACTCCTTGCGCAACCCGAACCCCGCCTCGTTCGTATCCCGCAGCACATCGGCGAAATCCGCCTCGACAAAGTGGGGCAGCATGAACCGGTCATGCAGCTCATTCCCCCACCGCACCAGCTCCACCTCGTACGGCTTCTCCCAGAACCGCGCGATCAGCGACCGCAACAACAACTGCTGCGTCAAACTCATCCGCGCATGCGGCGGCATCTCAAACCCGCGAAACTCCACCAGCCCCAGCCGCCCCGTCGACGAATCCGGCGAATACAACTTGTCGATCGAAAACTCCGCCCGGTGCGTGTTCCCCGTCAAATCAATCAGCAAATGCCGGAACACCCGGTCCACCACCCACGGCTGCAGATACCCCTGCGACGGCGCAGGCACCTGCCGCATCGCAATCTCCAGCTCGTACAGATTGTCCGCCCGCCCCTCATCCACGCGCGGCGCCTGGCTCGTCGGCCCCACAAACATCCCGGAAAACAAATACGACAAGCTCGGATGGTTGTGCCAATACCCCACCAGGCTCTTCAGCAAATCCGGCCGCCGCAGGAACGGCGAATCCTTCGGCGCAGCGCCGCCCACCACAATATGATTCCCGCCGCCCGTCCCGGTGTGCCGCCCGTCCAGCATGAACTTCTCCGTCCCCAGCCGCGAGAAGTGAGCATCCTCGTACAGCCCCTCCGTCACTCGCACCGCCTCGTCCCAGCCATGCACCGGCTGCACGTTGACTTCGATAACGCCCGGATCAGGCGTGACTTTGAGCACGTTGACCCGCGGATCGTGCGGCGGCGTGTAACCCTCGACCACGATCGGCGTCCCCAGTTCCGCCGCCGTCTCCTCCAGCCGCGCCACCAGCTCGAAATAATCCTCCACGTACCGCATCGGCGGCATGAACACGTGCAGCGTGCCCTTCCGAGGCTCCACGCATAGCGCCGTCCGCACAATCCACGGCGCCGATTCGTGATCGCCCGGCACACGCCCCACGTCCTGCCGCTCCCATTCCCCTTCCTCCAGCCGCTGCTCCCGCCAGTCCGCCGGCACACGCGTCTCCGCAGGCCGCAAAAACGTCATCTGCCTCTCCCGCTCCCGACCCTCCCGCGACCGCGGATCCGGCAACTCCCCCTCCGCTTCCGATAGATCCCGCGGCATCACCTGCTCGACATTCCCCTTTACCGCCCACGGCAAACTATCCAGCGGCAACCGCAGCCCCATCGGCGAATCCCCCGGAATCAAATACATCCGCTCCGATCGGAAAAACCACGACCCGCTCTCCCACAACCCGCTCCCGGGCGCCCCCACCGGCCGCAGCGGCACCGCAAACCCGATCACCTTGTCCAGCCCCTGCTCAAACACCTTCGCCAGCCGCTCCCGATCCTCCTTCTCCTTCAACCGGCTCTTGAACGGATCCACGTTCACCGGCAGCCGCCGCTCTTTCCACAAGTAATAAAACGCATCCTCATAGGCCGGCAACACGTGCTCCGCGCGCACCCGCCCCTGCGTGGAATCCAGCTTCGCCATAAGCGCATCCACAAACCGCCGCGCCGTTCCCTCATCATGGCCGTGGAAATCTTCATCGTCTGCGATCAGCCCCACATCGCTCCACACCGGGTGGCCATCCTTGCGCCAGTAGCACCCCAGCGTCCACCGCGGCAAACTCTCCCCGGGATACCACTTCCCCTGCCCGTAATGCAGCAGCCCGCCCTCCGCAAACCGCGCCCGCAAGCGCTTGACCAGCTTCCGCGCCAGCTCCCGCTTCTTCGGCCCCATCGCCGCCGTGTTCCACTCCGCCCCCTCCATGTCGTCAATGCTCACAAACGTCGGCTCCCCGCCCATCGTCAGCCGCACATCTCCCGCCT
>JBEHXY010000144.1:0-8945 GCA_048498455.1 Planctomycetota bacterium
CGTCAACGCCAGCAGGGCGCGGTGCTCCGTCGCCCATTCGCGCAGGGCGAACCAGGTGGCGCCGTCGCGGAACAGCGTCCAGACATGCAGCCGGCCATCGGCATCCACCACGAGCGTGGATTCGTGCGCCCAGGACATCGGCGCGCGGGCGTCGAGCAGGGTGGCTCCAGGCAGAAAATCGTGAATCGATCGCTCGATCGACTGCCATTGGGCGGCGCGGTCGGCGGATTCCTCCTCCAGCAGGTCAAACGCCCGCAGGACGACGGTGCCGGAGGAAACGAGATCCGCCGGCGACGGCGGGGACTTCTTCCCGGGGGCTGGAAGGGTGCTCACCGCGGCGGCGGGGCGTGATTGCTGGGTCGGCAGGACCTTCGCCGGTGCGACTTCCACGCGCGGACGGACGGTTCGCGGCGGCTCGGCAGGCGTGTCGAAGTCGGCGCCCAGCGCGGCCCGTTCTTCCGGATCCAGCACATGGGCGAGGTGATCGAACACGGCATCGGCGGCGTTGGCGATGTGCGTGGCGCTGGCGGCCACGCGTTCCACCGCATCTTCCACCGCCGAGGAGGGGGCGTCGTCCTCGGACAGGGATTGCTCCGCGTCGAGTTCCGCTTCGGCGGGGGCGGGCGCGAGTTCATCGAGCACGGCGGGCCACACGGCGCCATCATCCGCCACGGCAAACGTGGCCAGGCGCACCGCCGCGGCATTGCTGATGCGGGTGCCTGCCAGCGGCAGTTCCGCGCCGAGAAATTCGCGGGCGGCGCGGCGCAGGCGGCCGTGCACGGTGGCGGCCTGGGCGTAGTCATCGCCCACCATAAACGCCTGGAGCGCGCGTCCGGGGCAGGGCACCGAGGACGCCCGTTTGAGCTGCTGATACGCGGCGACGAGGCCGTCGTTGTCGGTGGGGCAGACCACCAGCCACTGCGTCAGGCGCGTGGCGAGGCAGGCGAATCCGGGGCTGCCGACCGGCGGCGCCGCAATGATCCAGGAGCCGACGGCGCTGCGAAGCGTGAAGAGCACCCGGGCGATCTGCAGATCGATGCTGCCGGCGTTGCCATCCACCCGAACCGTGGGAAGGTCCGCAGGCGATTCCGCCCCGACCACATCGATAATGAACTGTTTGCCGATGAAACCCAGCACGGCGACGGTGGTCGAACTTTCCTCAGCCAAACCCGCGGCGGCGGCGGTGAGCGCCGGCCAGCCCTCTTCGCCCCAGGATGCCGCGACCGCGAGACGGACGGCCGCCGGATCCACCGGTGTACCCGGGGCCGCCACGGCTGCCGGTTGCGGATGCTCACGGCGGGCGGCGGGGGAAATTCGTTTGGCAGCGGCGCCGGGCGCCACGGGGCGGGCGCCGTCAAGAAACAGCCGGGCGATGTCCGCCATGCTGCGGGCGGGCGGCTGATCGGGGTTCTGGCCTGGACGTTCCACGTCACTCATCCGAAGGCTCCAAGGAGGAAGGCCGAGGGGTTTTAAGACTCACGAACGAGGGGAAAGATCAGACCACTTCCACGATGCTGTCAAGCTCGCCGAAGGGGTTGGGCTCGGCATGGCGGTTGTGCGGGTCCGCCTGCCAGCGGCCGTCGACCACGAGGCGATAGCGGTACTTGCCCGGCCGCAGGCTCACGACCGCCTTGAAGGTGTCATCCCGCCCGCCGGCCATGTGAAGCGGATTCCAGTTGTTGAAATCCCCGGCGATCGCGACATCGCGCGCTTCGGGGAAATGGGCGACGAACATCAGCCCTTCGGGCACCTGCCGAACGCCGTAGAACGCTTCGAGCTTCTGTCCCAGGGTGGCGTCCCGCGGCGTGCCGGCCACGCCGAAGTTTCGCTGCGCGACCGCCCGCACTTCGTCGGCCTTGCGCGACAGCACGTTGGCCTGGGCGGCGAGTTCCTGCGTGATCGCGCGGTGGCTGCGCCGCAGCGGCCCGCCACTGTTGCCCGGATGGCTCAGCGGCTCGGAAAGCTCGATGCCTTCCTGCACCGCCTCGAGGGTTTCTTCAATCGTCTGCTGGGCCTGGGCGACGGCCGCTTCGAGCGACTGCGCCTCCCGCGGCGCTTCGATCGCCTCGACCGCCCGCGCTACATCCAGCGACAGCCGCGGCGCCGGCCCCATCAGTTCCCGCGCCAGCTTCTGGAAGTCCTTGAACCCCTTGGAGGCGGGATCGTATTCCGTGATCGGCTGGCCGAACGAGGCCGCTTCTTTGAGCTTGGTGTTGAAGTTGATCGTCGATTCCATCAGCAGCTCGCCGAAGCCGTCGCGCAGCTCCGCGAGCACTTCGCGGGCCAGCTTGGTGCGGATGTCGTAAAGCGTGGCGAGGATGCGGATGCGCAAGTCCTGGCGGCACTGCTTGCGGAGCTGTTCGAGCAGCTCCAGCTGCTTGGCCAGGCCATGGAGCGAGAAGTACCCGGTCTCGACGGGAATGAGCACGTCCGAAGATGCCCGCATGGCGTTGAAGGTCAGCAGGCCAACATTCGGCGGGCAATCGATGATGCAGAAGTCGTAATCGCCGGCGACGCGGGCCAGGGCATCGGCGAGGCGGTCCTGCCGCCCGGCGAGCCCATGGAGTTCCGTCTCCAAAGCAGCCAGCGAAATGGTCGCCGGGGCCAGATCGAAGTTCGTGGCGATCTGCCAGGTGATGTCCTTCAGCGTCGCCGACCCGCCCGGGGCACGCAGGATGTCATAGATGGATCGCTCGATCTGCTGATCGGGCACCGCCAGGCCGACGGCACAGTGACCCTGCGGGTCCATGTCCACCAGCAGCGTGCGCTGGCCCATGTGGGCGAGGCATGCGGCCAGGTTGATGGAGCACGTGGTCTTGCCGCAGCCACCTTTTTGGTTGATCAGGGCGATGATTCGCATGGGGTATGCATCCTTGCATCTGGGCCGAGCGATCGACATGAAGACTTCCCGTTGTTGGCCGCGCCTGGGCGCGGCCCCCGTCCGTGGGTCTGACCAGCGGCCGCCGATGAACGGCAACCGCGGGCCCCCGGGGAGTCCTGCTACCGGCATCATCGGAGCGGTCGCCTTCGCGGCTTGAAGTTTTCGGACGCCAAACAGCGTTTTCAGTATTGGGAAAGCGGCTAAAAGGCGTGTTCACCGGTACTAACACCGACCGTGGCCGCCTGCCGCCGATTCACCTAAGATGGGACCGACCGTTCTCCAGCCGTCGTCTTTTTTGCTGCGAGCCGCCATTTCATCCGTCCCCTCCTTATCCCCCCCGGACCCGCGCCGCTGGCGCAAGCGAGCGAAGCGCCTGGCCTGGATCGGCATCGGCCTGCTGGGCATCCTGGTGGTGGTGTTCCTGCTGCTGCCGGTGTGGATGTCCAACGAGCAGGGGCGGCAATATGTCCTGGAACGATTGAACCGCGGGTCCGCCGCTCGCATCAATGCCGACGACTGGTCCCTCTCCTGGTTCAAAGGCACGCGGGTCAAGAACCTGTCGATCACCCTGCCCGATGGCAGCCGCATGCTCTTTTGCCCGCGGGTCAAAACCGAGCTCACCCTCTGGGGCATCCTCTTTGGCCGCTACGACGTCGGCACCACCAACATCGACACCCTGCAGCTGGCCCTGACCAAGTATGCCGACGGCACGACGTCACTGGACGCCCTGGCTCCCCCTGCTGGCGGACCGGGCGCTCCGCCGGCATCCTCGCGGCTGTTCGCCCAATTACGCTCGGCCCGCGGATCGGTGCAGGTGCAGTCCGCCGTCGTCACGATCAATTCCGCGCGTGCCGGCCAGTCCGTCACCTACACCGACGTCAACGCCGCCATCACCATCGCCTCGCCCGACGCCCCCTTCCATCTGCGCGTCAACGCCCTCGGGCCTGACCGCACCCTGTCCATCAACGCCACCCTGCCCGCACCCGCCGATTGGCCGCCCAATCCCTGGCAACTGGCGGCCGACATCGACCTGGCCGCAACCAACCTCCCCACCGGCCTCACCTGCGACTGGGCACGCTTAGAACCGCGCTGGCAGGATTCCCTGGGTCCTCTGATGGAGACCGTCTCGCTGGTGCACCATGGCTCCCCCAGCGAGCCGGGCGATGTGGTCCTGTCGCTGCGCAGCCCCAGCCGCAATACATATTTTGAAACCCGCTGCCTGATGCGTGCCTCGCCGGCCGCCGCCAGCTTCACCATTCCCGAAAGCAGCGGCTATTTCCTGCACGCCTCGCTGTTCGCCTCGCCGCCGCTGGTGCAGTTGCTCACGCGCGCCAACCCGGTCTTCAGCAGCCTGCACGCCAGCGACGGGCCCATCGACATCGACCTGCCCTCCGCCGCCTGGGCCACCGATGCTCCCTCCGCCTTCTCGGGCGCGGCACGTGTCACCTTTCCCGCCCTCACCTTTGACCATGCCGGACTCCTGGGCCAGCTCCTGGACTTCGCCGGCAAGCCCGCCACCACGCAGCCCGGGACGCTGCCGGCGATCGCCTCGCCCCTGCGCGTGCAGGCCACCGGTGGCGAACTCTCCTTTTCCAACTTCACGCTGACCGTGCCCCCCCGCTACCGCATCGCCTTTGAAGGCCGCACCGCGCGCGATGGAAAACTCAACCTGCTGGCGACGCTCCCGCTCGCCCCCGGCGGCGGCCTGCAATCCGGGACCGCCGACGTCCCCATCACCGGCACCGTCGATCGGCCCGCCATCACCCTCCCCCGCTGATCGCGCCCGCCTGTATAATCCTCCGCATGCCCGAAACGCCTCCAGTCGCTGCACCCAACCCCCCCACCGTAGCCGAGCAAATCACCAAGGAGGCGCGGAAGAAGCGCCGCCGCATCGCCGCCTCGCTCTGGCCGCGGGCACGGTTGTTCGTGGAAGTGATGCGGCACCGCATCGACGAGGAGGAGACCTTCGAGCAAGCCGCGGCGATGACCTACAAGACGCTCTTCTCGCTGATCCCGGTCTTTGTGCTCTCGCTGCTGGTGCTCTCGGCCATTTCCACCGCCCCGCGCCGCACCCGCCCCGCCACCGCGCCCGCCGCCGCCGCCGCGCCCATCGATGAACTCGCATCGGCCCCCGCCCCCCCCGCCTCCCAGCGGGCCGACGATGAGAACACCGCCCTCGACGCCACCGTCAAACGCCTCGTCTTCGAGCAGCTCTCGCTCGACAAATTCCCCCTCACCACCAACGACGGCAAGCCCGTGCGCGATGAGACCGGCAACGTCGTCATGCTCTCCGATTTCATCACCCCCCTGCTCGATCGCGCCCGCGCGGCCGTCACCAGCAAAGCCACCGGCATCATCGCCTTCGGCATCCTCGTCTATGGCGCCATTTCGCTCATGATCGTCATCGAAGGGGCCTTCAACCAGATTTATGGCTCGGTGAAAGCCCGCAGCTGGCCGCGGCGCATCATGCTTTACTGGTGTGTGCTCACGCTGGGTCCCATCTGCATCGGCGCCTCGATTGCCCTGGGACAGGCCGCCACCTCCACCGCGCAATCGCTGGCCCCCATCGCCCGCCTGATTTCCCCCGCCCAGGCGCTCTCCGCGTTCGCCATCTCTTGGCTGCTGATCTTCCTGCTCTTCAAACTCGTCCCCGACACCCTCGTCGCCTGGCGCTCGGCCGCCCTCGGATCGCTGGTCGCCGCCATCCTGTGGGAAGTCGGCAAGTGGGGCTTCGGCCTCTACGTCGAGCATTCCGTCAAAGGCTCCTGGTATGGCTCGCTCGGTCTCATCCCGCTGTTCATGCTCTGGATCTACCTGACCTGGACGATGGTCCTGCTCGGCCTGCACGTCGCCTACATCCACCAGTATTACCCCATGCTCAAGCGGCAGTTTTTCTACACCCGCCACTGCGCGGTGCAGATCTCCGATATCCGCTGGATCTTCTCCCTGGGCATCCTCCTGTACCGCCGCTTCCGCGAAGGCAAACCCATGCGCGCCCCCGAAGCCGCGGAAGAACTGCTGCTGCCCAACGACGTGACCATGCAGCTCCTCGAAGGACTTCATTCCGCGGGCATCGTTCACAAGGTCACTGGCGACGGCTATGCCCTTGCCCGGCCGCCCGAACTCATCACCGCCTTCGACCTGATGGCCGCCGCCCGCGCCCTCTGCCAGTTGCCCCCGGAACTCGCCCGCGAGCATGGCCAGATCGCCCCGCTCGCGCGCTCCCCGGCGATGGACGAACTCGACCGCCTTGAAGGCGGCTGGGCCCGGTCACACCCCCTTCCGGCGCTCGCCGGCGACCTGCCCCCCCTGCCCCTGGAACATCGCAGCGTTCCCTGAGCCCTTTCCTCGATCCCTTTCCTCGCCGGGGCCCACTCCTTACAATGCGGCCGTGATTCGCACCCTGTGCATTCTCATTGCCGCCATCGTGAAAACGCTGCAGCATCCCCTGCCGCAGCGCCGGTGGCTCTCGCTTCAACCGGCGCACCTCCCCGTGCGCCGGACAAACTTTCCCTCGCGCGCGTCGTTTGACACCCCCTTTCCCCGCTCCTCCCGCTGGTCTGGTGACCGGGAGTAGCGCCGCGGCGCGCCCGGTGCGCGCCGATTGTTGCGCGCGAGAACAGGAATCAGAACCACCATGCCCATCCAACTTGAACTCATGCCGCTGGAAGAAAAACTTCCCGAAGCTCCCCCGCCCAAGACCATCGTCGTCCGCTATGGCTATCTCCGCGAGATCGGCGAATTCCCCTCCGACCTCACCTCCAAGGTCGGCTGCGGATCCAAGCTGATCCTGCGCACCGAACGCGGCACCGAAATCGGCGAAATGCTCACCACTCTCTGCGGCAACGGCGGCTGCAACAAATCCATCACCCGCGACAAATTGCTCGACTACATCGACAAGTCCGGCGGACGCGATTACCCCTTCTCCGAGGCCGGCCGCGTGCTCCGCGCCGCCACCGTCCAGGATCTTGCCGAGCAATCCAAGCTCGATGAGCAGAAGACCCGGCATCTCCCGCTGGCCAAGGAACTCGTCGTCCAGCACAACCTCCCCATGAAGATCGTGGATGTGGAATACCTGCTCGGCGGCGAGCGCGTCCTGTTCTACTTCGTCTCCGAACAGCGCGTCGATTTCCGCAACCTCGTGCGCGATCTCGCCCACGCCCTGCACACCCGCATCGAACTCCGCCAGGTCGGCGCCCGCGACGAAGCCCGCCTCGTGGCCGACTACGAAAAGTGCGGCCAGCACTGCTGCTGCAAGCAGTTCCTCAAGGTGCTCACGCCCATCTCCATGCGCGCCGCCAAGGTGCAGAAGGCCACCCTCGACCCGACGAAAATCTCCGGACGCTGCGGACGCCTCATGTGCTGCCTGCGCTACGAGGACGAAACCTACGAGGAACTCCGCAAAAAGCTCCCCAAACGCAACACCCGCGTCCAGACCGAAAAGGGCGACGCCTGGGTCATCGACGGCCAGATCCTCACCCAGCTGGTGCTCGTCCAATACGACGACGGCAAGCGCGAAGCCGTCCCCATGGAAAAAATCGCCGCCTTCGATCGCCCCAAGCCCGTGCTTCCCGATGGCCGCACCATGCAGACGCCCAACGACCGTCCGCCCCCGGGCATGGAAGCCGGCCGGCCGCCGCGCGGGCCGCGCGCCGGAGGTTCCGGCACCCTCGCCGGCAAACAGCAGCAACGCCCGCAGCCCGGCGCTCCCGTCGCTCCGGCAACCCCCGGCGATCCGCTGGCCCGCAACGGACCCACCGGCGGCGATCTCAACACCGGCGACGACCTCGACGATCTCATCGCCGATGCCATGGACACCGCGCCCCATCCCGCTCCGCCTCCGCCGGCCGTCATGCCTCCGCAGGCGCCCGCCGCGAACAGACCTCCCGCCCCGAGACCCGCACAGCCGCCCCGTGCCCAGCCGGCGCCCCGCGCGCCTCAGGGCACTCCGCCCGCCGGACCCAAACCTCCCGGCCAGGGCTTCATCAAGCGGCCGCCTGCGGCTCAGCGCGGCTTCCGTCCCCCCCGCCGGGACACCGCTCCTCCCAATCCCAACAGCCCCGCAGCGTCAGCCGAAGGCGTGCCTCCCGGACCCCCTGTGCAGCCCCCGACGCAAAGCCCCCCTCCCGCTGAGCCACCGCCCGGATCACCGCCGGCCCCCTGATCACCCAGCCAACTCGAACGGCCGCCCCAGGGCGGCCGTTTCCTTGCGCCCTGGCCGCGTAAGCTCAGCCATTCGGCACCCCCTTTGCATTTTCCCCCGTCAGCGTCGCGCCCCGTCGTTGCGACGCCCCACCCTCGTTTGGCTTCTCAAGGAGTCGCTCATGGCCCTCTCGCTCCATCCGTCGCATCTCAAACATTACAAAGACATCGCCCGCATCCTCTGGAAATATGGCCGTTCGGACCTCGTAAAACATGCCGGCCTCGATGCCTACACGCCCGAAGGGGCGGATTCCGGCAAAGCCGCCGCCGAAGCCAGGGAACTTGCCGACGACCTTGAGAAAATGGGCCCCACCTACATCAAGCTCGGCCAGCTGCTCTCCACGCGCCCCGACATCCTTCCCCCCGCCTACATGGAAGCCCTCACCCGCCTGCAGGACAAAGTGGAGCCCTTCCCCTTTGAGGAGGTGGAGAAAATCATCTCCACCGAGCTTGGCGTCCGCATCTCCCGCGCCTTCCAGCAGATCGACCCCAAGCCCCTCGCCGCCGCCTCCATCGGACAGGTTCACAAGGCCATCCTCCGCGACGGCCGACAGGTCGCCATCAAGGTCCAGCGGCCAGGCATCCGCGAACGCATGATCGAGGACCTCGATGTCCTCGCCGAGATCGCCGAATTCCTCGACACCCACACCGACATCGGCCGCAAGGCCAAGTTCAGCGACATCCTCAGCGAGTTCCGCCGCATGCTTCTCCGCGAGCTCGATTACAGCGAAGAAGCCCAGAACCTCACCACCATGGGCCACAACCTTGCCGCCTTCCCCCGCATCGTCGTTCCCCAGCCCATTGACGACTATTCCACCGGCCACGTCCTCACGATGGAGTATGTCACCGGCCAGAAAATCAC
>JBEHXY010000145.1:0-8792 GCA_048498455.1 Planctomycetota bacterium
CTGAAGCAGAAGCAGGCTTCGCCGTGGGAGCATGCCGAGGAGAAGTATCCGGTCGGCACCCGCGTGAAGGGCACGGTCACGAACATCATGTCTTATGGTGCGTTCGTGAAGCTTGAGGAAGGCGTTGAAGGGCTCGTCCACATCTCGGAAATGAGCTGGACGAAGCGCATCAACCACCCGAGCGAAATGGTGTCGGTCGGCGAGGAGATCGAAGTGGTCGTCCTCGACGTGAACAAGACGAAGCAGGAAATCAGCCTCGGCATGAAGCAGACGGAAGCGAATCCGTGGACGCTGCTGGCCGAGAAGTACCCGCCGGGCACGGTGATCACGGGCAAGGTGCGGAACCTGACGAACTACGGCGCCTTCGTGGAAATCGAAGAGGGCATCGATGGTTTGCTGCACGTCTCCGATTTGAGCTGGACGAAGAAGGTGGCCCACCCGAGCGAGCTCTTGAAGAAGGGCGACGAGATTCAGTGCGTCGTTCTCTCGGTCGACCAGGAAAAGAACCGCGTGGCTCTGGGCTTGAAGCAGATGACGGAAGATCCGTGGCTGCACGCCATTCCGACGAACTACCAGCCGGGCATGATCGTTCGTGGCAAGGTCACGAAGATCACGAACTTCGGCGTGTTCGTGGAGCTGGAGCCGGGCCTCGAGGGGCTGCTGCACGTTTCCGAGCTGTCGGACGAGAAGGTCGAGAACCCGACGGATGTCGTCAAGATCGGCGACGAGGTCGAGGTGAAGATCCTTCGCGTGGACATCGAGGATCGGAAGATCGGTCTGTCGCTCAAGCGGGCCCAGTGGGGCGCCGGTGCGGACACGACGGAATCGAGCGACGATCCGGAGCGTCAGGGCGCCAAGAAGTACAAGGGCGGCCTCGAAGGCTAAGCCCGTTGTATACAAGGGATTTAGAAAAGGCCGCGGACCTTCGGGTTCGCGGCCTTTTTGTTTTTGCGCGGGAAACTATAGACGTTGGGTGGAGCTTCCCGTGGGGGCGGCGCGGGATGAAGGTAGTTTCAGGTGGGTAATAACAGGGTGGAAGGCGGGGCAAAACTGCCGGGATTTCCTTGGCGGGATTTCGCTAACGCGAGTTATTATCGGGTGTCAATGGGTGGTACCCAGGGAAACTTTTTTGAAAGGAAGTTGCTTATGCGTGGAATGTGTCGAGTGTTGGCGGTGGCGTGCGTGGGGATGCTGGCGAGCGTGGCGTTCGGGCAGCAGGTGGACAATCCGCAGTACACCGGGTGGGCGAAGTTCAAGCCGGGGACGACGGTGACGATGAAGAGCCAGTCGGAAACCAAGATGCAGGGGATGGCCGATCCGATGAAGTCGGAGATGACCTCGACGACGAAGCTGGTGGACATGAAGCCGGACGAAGCGACGGTCGAGACGACGACGAAGATGGTGATGATGGGCAACGAGACGGCGATGCCGGCGAACACGATGAAGGTTCCGGCGAAGGTCGATTCGGGCAAGGCCGGACCGGCGACGGCGGACATGAAGAACGTGAAGGAGGGGACGGACAAGGTGGAAGTGGGCGGGAAGTCGTACGATTGCAAGACCAAGGAATATGACATGGAAACCAACGGGATGAAGACGCACACGAAGGTGTGGACGTCGGACCAGGTTCCCGGCGGGACGGTGAAGATGGAATCAACGAGCACCGGCGCGGCGGACACGAAGATGACGATGACGCTGGTGGAAGTGAAGACGCCGTAAGGCGGCTTGCCCGTGAATATTTGCGAGGGCCGCGTCCATCAGGGGCGCGGCCCTCCTCGTTTTTGCGGGGCGGAGGGGCGGGATTTCGGTCGGGGTGCGGCGGGCGTGGCGGGGCGGGAGGGAAGTTTTGTGTTGCAATTTCGCGGATGTTGGGGCGTAGTAGAGACGTGGGGCGTAGGCGTGGGCTTTGCGAAAGGAAGGTTTTCTATGCGGCGGATGGTGAACGTGGCGATGGCGCTGGCGTGCGTGGGCCTGTGGGCGGGGGCGCTGCGAGCGGCGGCTCCGGCAGGGGGCGGCATGGCGGGGGCAGGGGCGGGGGCTGCTGCGGCGCCGGCACCGGCGGGCGAGCAGGTGGAGAATCCGGCCTACAAGGCGTGGGCGAGCCACAAGCCGGGCACGACGCTGGTGACCAAGCGGACGGTGGAGTTCGGCGGCAATCCGAATGAATCGACGGTGACGCAGAAGCTCACCGCGGTGACGCCGGAGAAGGTGACGCTCGAGCAGACGACCGAGGGCGGGTTTGGCGGCGGTGCGGCCGGTGGCGGGCCGCAGTCGATCGACATTCCGGCGAAGATCGCCAAGGACCAGGTGGGCGTGGCGACGATGGGATTCGGGCGCGGGGGCGGGCGTGGGAACCGCGGCGGCGGCGCGGGCGCACCGCCGGCCCCGACCGTGAAGGACATGAAGACCGGGACGGACAAGGTGGACGTCAACGGGAAGTCGGTGGAAGCCAAGACGTATGAGTATTCGACGGAGCTGGCCGGCCGCGGGGGCGCCGCCGGGATGACCATGAAGGCCAAGACGTGGTACTCGGACACCGTGCCGGGCGCGATGGTCAAGAGCGAGATGTCGGGCGAAGGGCCCAACGGGGCGATCTCGATCAAGAGCAGCGTCGTGAAGTTTGAAGAGGGGACGGGCGCTGCGACGCCGGCGAAGTAAGCCGGAGGACGTGCGTTGAAGAGGGCTGGGCTTGAGAGAGCCTGGCCCTTTTTTATGCGCTGGTTAATTCGGAATTGGCAATTGGGAAGTGGGATTTCGCATTTTGTGATGGGGAGGATTTTGTCTTCATCATTGCTTCAGGTGGCGTTGGATAAAGTGCGGCTCGTTGATTGAGATTTTCTGTTCAGGAGCATGCGATGCACATTGGCAAACTGGTGGCGGCGGCGGTGGTGATGGCGGCGATGGGCGGTACCGCGTTCGGACAGGCGGGCGGCGGTGGGGGCGGCGGCGGTGGGGGATTCGGCGGCGGCGGACAGGGTGGCGGGCCGGGTGGCGGCGGCGGTCGCGGCAATTTCGATCCGGCGCAGATGCAGCAGATGATGATGGACAACATCAAGCAGCAGCTCGGGACCAGCGATGAAGAATTCGCGGCGATTCAGCCGAAGCTGGACGCGGTGATGACGGCGCAGCGGGCGGCGTCGAGCAATGCCGGCGGCCGGGGCGGGCGCGGCGGCGGATTTGGTGGCGGGCCGGGAGGTGGGCCGGGCGGTGGCCGCGGGATTGGCGGCCAGAACACGACGCCGACGGCGGTGCAGAAGGCACTGGCGGAACTGCAGACGACTCTCGACAACACGGAATCGACGCCGGAGCAGATCAAGGTGAAGGTGCAGGCGGTGCGCGACGCCAAGACGGCGGCGAAGGCGTCGCTGACCAAGGCGCAGGAAGCGCTGCGGGAACTGCTGACGCAGCGCCAGGAAGCGGTGCTGTCGATGATGGGCTACCTGGAATGAGGAATTGCAGGCTCAGGCGCTAAGAGGCTATTGAGCAAGGGACTATTGAGCCCGGGGATGGCGATGTGATCGCGGTCCCCGGGCTTTTTCTTTGCGTGCGGCGAAGGTGCAGGGGCGGAGGATGTGCGGAAAAGAAGGTGCGGAGGCGTTCGCGGGGTTCCGGTTGCCATTCCCCGTTTAGTGGGAGGCGGGTTGCGAGGCGGGGGCTCCCGCGGGTTGGGTGGTGGCGAGGGGGACGGTGGGGTCGCCGTCGAAGGGGCCATAGAAATGGTGCGTGCTGGAGCCGAGGCCGTCGGATTGGAGGTAGAAGATCTTGAGGTCTTTGCGCCAGTAGATGGTGGGGGTTCCGGGTTGGAGGACGCCGTGGGGGTAGGTGGCGGGGATGAGGGTGACGTCGGGGCGGACCTCGAAGGAGTGAGAGCCGGCGGGGACGGGGTGGAAAATGTCGGGGAGGGTATCGATATGGGTGGTGACGGAGGCAGCGGCGAGGTCGCGGCCGTTGAAGGGCGCCGGGGCAGGCTGCGAGGCGGCGGCGGGGGGACGGATGTTGCGTTCGAGGGCGGCGCGGCGAAGGCCTTCGCGGGTCGGGGCGGGGACGGCGGCGAGCAGGACGAGGGTGAGAGGGAGGAGAAAACGGGGGTTCATGCGCGGCTCCTTTGGCGAGGGGTCAGGAGGATAGACGCGCAGGGCGGGGGCGAGTTCCGCGGATGTGAAAAGGAGGGCAGGGGAATAGCTGGGGCATATCGGTCGGAGGGGGCGGCTGGGATCATTTTTTGTTGGGGGGAACTTCTGTGCAAAGCGGGGCGTTTTTTAGACGACACATGGGAATGCCAGGCATGGATGCCGGGCCTGTGTGCAGTTGTGAAAAGGGTTCAGGGATGAGCCAGGTGCTCTTGGCGGACGAACGTGCGGCGGGAACGAAGCGGTCGACGGCGGTCCGCGGCGACGAGGGTGGTGCGGGTCGGCCGCTGATGAAGGGGCAGGATCCATCGGTGGTGTGGCGGGACGGGTGGTTTTACCTGTCGCAGAGCGAGAATGGCGAGCGCGGGGTGACGGGCATTTTCGTGTACCGGAGCCGGACGCTGGCGGGGCTGGGGCAGGGGCAGAAGCGCTGCGTGTGGAAGGCGCCCAGCCGCGGTCCGATGAGCCGCAACGTGTGGGCGCCGGAGATCGTGTGGATCGAAGGGTATGGGGAAGAGGGCGGCGGGCGGTGGTACATCCATTTCGCGGCGGACGACGGAAGGAACGAGAATCACCGGATGTATGCGCTGGAAAGCGCGGGGGCGGATGCGTGCGGGCCGTACCGGCTGAAGGGGAAGGTGGCGGTGGAGGGGGCGGATACGTGGGCGATCGACGGGACGGTGATCGACGTGGAGGAGCCGCTGGGCGGCGGGCGGAAATTGTATTTCGTGTGGAGCGGGTGGGCGGGCGCGCACAACGGGATGCAGCGGATTTACGTGGCGCGGATGAGCAACCCCTGGACGATCGTGGGCAAGCGGGTGGAGATCAGCCGGCCGACGGCGCTGTGGGAGCGGCGGAGCGGCGCGCATCCCTGTTATGTGAACGAAGGGCCGGGGGTGGCGGTTCGGAACGGGAAAGTGATCGTCGCGTTTTCGGCCAACGGTTTCTGGAGCGATGATTACTGCGTGGGGATCTTGAGCTGTGACCTGGAGCGGGTGATGGATGCGGCGGCATGGACCAAGAGCCATCGGCCGGCGTTCAGCAAGACGGACGCGCTTTTCGGCGTGGGGCATAACTGCTTTGTGAAGGTGGAGGGCGGCACGGAGGCGGGGTGGTGGAACGTGTATCACGCGGTGCGGCAGCCGGGGCGCGGGGGGAAGGGGCGGGAGGTTTTTGCGCAGCGGATGGCCTGGGAGGGCGGGTTGCCGGTGCTGGGGCGGCCGGGTGCGGAGGCGGACGTGCCGGAGGCGGCGGTCATGGCCTGAGCGGTGCGCCCGGCGGCGTTACAGGCTGTGGCGGAGGGTATAGAGGGGAACGAAGGTGGCGGCGGTGAGGCCCCACAAGAGCAGGGGGCTCGAGACGAAGAAGGGCAGGCAGGAGACGACCAGGCCGGCGGCAAGGATGAGCATTTTGCCGGAGGCTTTGCCGTAGAGGAACAGGCCGCCGCCGATGGAGGAGACGAGCAGTCCGGAGAAGAGCGAGCCGAAAGAAAGGTCCATAGGGAGGGTATCGGCGCGCGGGGGGGAGGCCTTGAGCAGGCGCTGCAAAAACAAAGAGAGCCGACCCGAAAGCCGGCTCTCTTCACGTGGTGTTGAGGGGAAGGGATCAGGTGGCCATGGTGCCGAGGGTGAAGTTGGCGACCATCTGGGCGAAGGTGAGGGTGGCGTAACCGGCGCTGTTTTCCAGCGAATCGCCGCTCATGCCCCAGGGGTTGCGGACGGTGTAAAGGGTTTGACCGGCGCTGTTGGTGGAGACGCTGATGAGGGTGTAGGCGTGGGAGGAGACGAGGGTGGTGCCGCCGGAGAAGGTGCCGAAGGTGACGGGTTTGCCGGCGGCGAGGGCATTGGAGAGGGTGACGTAGAAAGCGGATTCGGAGCCGGAGAGTCCGAGGCTGGTGTTGGCGATGCCGAAGTCGTTGTAAACGGCGCCCATCCAGCCGCTGTTGAGGGAGGCGTAGGTGTTGGTGCCGCTGCGGAAGAGGGCGTAGGACTTTTCCATGACGACCGCCCAGAGGGATTTGCTGGCGCCCGGGTGGGTGTAGGCGAAGCCGCCCCAGCCGCCGGCGGCGAAGTCGGCGTCGACGCGCACGAAGGTGGAGACGCCGCCGCGCATGTACTGGACGGCGTAGGTTCCATCGCCGAGGTCGACGGCCATTTCGCGGAGCTTGGCGGGCGCCGAGTTGGCGAAGGCGTCGAGGCTGGCGAGGAAGTAGCAGTCGCCGACGCTGCCCTGGTTGACGTCGCTGAGGATGGGGCCGGTGCCCCAGAGGGATCCGGTGGCGCGGAAGGTGGCGGCGTCGGTGGGGTCGGCGATGTTGATGCCGATGGTCTTGGCGACGCCGTTGTAGAAGCCGGCGACCTTGTGGAGGGCGCCGCTGCCAAAGAAGGAGTCGGTGGAATCGAGCCAGGCGCTGACGTTGCTGCCGGAGCTGGTGACGGTGGTGGCGCTGCCATCGATGGTTTCCACGGTGGTGCGGACGGTGACGGAGCTGTCGATGGTGATGGCGTCGGTGCCGTAATCGCTGTAGATGAAGAGGCCGGCGGCGGGAAGCGCGGCGGTGGTGGTGACGCCGTCGGCGACGATGGTCAACAGGGAACCGGACTGCGAGACGAAGATGGAATCATCGGCAGCGGTGCCGGCGAGGACGAGCTCGTTGCCGTAGCGCACGGAGATGGAGATGCTGGGTGTGGGTGTGGGCGTGGGAGTCGGGGTTGGCGTGGGAGTCGGGGTCGGGGTCGGGGTCGGGGTTGGGGTAGGAGTGGGAGTCGGGGTGGGAGTCGGGGTAGGCGTGGGCGGGGGCGCTGGGTCGGTGGGAGTGGTGACGGTGACGGTTGCGGAGCGCGCGGTCTGGCTCTTGGGCGCGTAGGAGGTGACGTAGTAGCTGTATTTCGTGCCGGCAGTGAGGCCGGAATCGGTGTAGCTGGTGGTGGCGGCGGAACTGAGGGTGGAGACGCGCGTGAAGTTGCGGCCGTCGGTGGAGCGGTAAATGTAGTAGCCCGACGCGTTGGCGGCGGTGTTCCAGGTGAGCTTCACGCTGGTGGAGGTGAGGGCGGCGGCGGTGACATTGGAGGGGGCGGTGAGGGTGATCGTGGCGGTCCGGCGCAAGCGGCCATCGACGATCAGGCTGGAATCCGGCAACGGGGCGACATGCGGGCGGATGGGTCCGCGGTTGAAAGGCGTGCCGATGGCGGCGGCGAGTGCCGGCGCGGCGGAGAGACAGACGCGTTGTTCGAGAGGTTCGACCAGGAAGCGGGCCAGGGCGCGGGAGCGTTGGGGGGATCGCATGGGGTGATACCTCGTACGGTTTGAAACAGCCAACCGAAACGTACGATTCACCGCGCGGTGAGGCGAAAAATTTGGGCAGGGTGGGAGATTGGGGAACTATGGGACGGCTGCGCGTGCGGGGAAAGGCCGAAAGCGCGCAGGAGCTTCCCGGCGGTGACTATCGGACCGCGGGCGGGGCCGCGGGCGCGCGGGGGTCAGGGTTTGGCCGGCGGCGCCGTGCGGGTGGCGGCGGGATCGGGCCGGGCGAGCGAGTGAATGAAGGCCAGCTTCTGGTGGACGTCGGGGGCGATGACTTCGGGCAGGTAATCCAGCAGGCCGTTGGCGCGGTTCATTTCATTGAGCGCGATGCCGAGCTTCTGGTAGGCAAGGACCATCGCATCGAGATCGCGCAGGTTGATGGCGGGGATGAGGCCGTTGTGGCTGGCGGTGTGCAGCGCGGAAGTCATGTCGAGGTACACGGCGAAGGTTTCGGCGAAGTCCTCCCAGGGGTGCATGGTGGCATAGGCGGAAACGTAGTGGGTGAGCCAGTCGGGCCGGGGACCGTTTTGGTAATAGGCGGCGAGGGCGTCGCTGTAGGTGGGGTTGTTGTGATCGCCGAAGAGCGCGACGCATTCGGGCTCGCGCTGGCCTTTGACGGCGACTTCCCACACGTAATGGCCGAGCTCGTGGCGAAAGTGGCCCAGGAGCGAACGCTGCGGCTCGTGCATTTCGACGCGCAGTTTTTCGCGGGCGACGTCGTCGGCTTCCTGGATGTTGATGGTGATCACGCCATTGGCGTGGCCGGTGAACACCTTCTGGCCGCCACCGCTGTCCCGGTACACGCCATCGGGCACGACGTCGGCCTTGAACTCAAAGGCGAGCGGCGGGTTGACGCCCTCTTCCTGCGTGCCGTAGGGCAGACGGAGCATGTCGAACTGATACAAGGTGCGGCGTTTCGCGGCTTCGATGTGGGCCCACTTGGCCTGGTTGCCGGGAACGGAGAGGTCGGGGATGGTCTGGTTGAAGCGGCAGTAATCGCAGAGAGGTTCGGGGGCCGGCGCGGGGGCCGGCGCAGCGGGAGCAGCGGCGGAGGAGGTGGGCGCGGGCGGGGGCACGAGGAAGCGGTTGCAGACGTTGTGGGCGGCGTAGTTGTGGCACTGGATCAGCGGGGTGTGGCACTGGGTGCATGTAAACGTAGCGCCGCCGGCGGGCAGGACGTCGTGGATGGCTTTGCAGACGGGACACCAGCCGACGGTGTGCTTGCACTTGATGCAGACGACGTTGTCGAAGTAAAGGATGTTCTTGCAGGAGCAGGTAAACGTGCGCATGGCGGAATGACCTTTCGGAAACGGGCGATTGTGGTTGAGCAAAGGTGATGCCGCGGGAGGGCCGCGGGCAGGC
>JBEHXY010000146.1:0-8734 GCA_048498455.1 Planctomycetota bacterium
ATAGGAAATTGAAACACTCTCATTTGTACCGCACCTGCGGATGCCCACTTCATAAGCCGAGCATGAGGGGGGCGATGGATTCGCGGGTGAGGGCGGGAGCGGGGGTGAGGGTGCCGTTGTAGAGGACGGCGATTTTCTCGGCGAGGGGCAGGAGTTCGTCGAGATCGGCGTGGATGAGGAGGATGGCGCATCCGCGGGCGCGGGCGGCACGGAGGTGGTGAAGGACGAAGGCGGTGGCGGCGATGTCGAGGCCACGGGTGGGATTGGCGGCGAGGAGGATGGGTTTGTCGCCCTTCCAGAGTTCGCGCGCGAGGACGACTTTCTGCTGGTTGCCGCCGGAGAGGCTGGCGAAGGTGGCGGCGGGGGAGGGGGCGCGGATGTCGAAGGAGGCGAGGAGCGATTGTGCGTGGCTGCGCCAGCGGCGCGGGTGGAGGAAGCCGTGGTCGGAGAAGGGCGGGCGGCGGTAGTCTTTGAGCAGCAGGTTGTCGGTGATGGAGAGCGGGAGGAGGGCGGCGAGGCGGTGGCGGTCGTCGGGGATGAGGGCGATTTTTTCGAGGCGTGCGCGGATGGAGGCGCGGGTGATGTCGCGGCCGTCGAGCGTGAGGGTGCCGGAGGCGAGCGGGAGATCGCCGACGAGGGCGGCGAGGAGGTCGGACTGGCCGTTGCCGTCGACGCCGGCGATGCCGAGGATTTCGCCGGGGCGGAGGTCGAGGGAGACGTTTTTGAGTTGGCCGGCGGAGGCGGATTGGAGGGAGAGGAGGGGGGTGTTGGTAATTGGTAATTGGTAATTGGTCATTGGGGCGTTCGCGGGGGCCGGCATGGTGGCAGGGAAGGTCTGGGTGGGGCCGATCATTTTTTCGGCGATTTGGTGGCGGGTGATGGCTTCGCGGGGGCCGGTGTGGATGAGTTGGCCGCGGCGGAGGATGGCGATGGTGTCGCAGATTTTTTCGACCTCGGCGAGTTTGTGGGTGATGAAAATGATGGCGGCGCCGGCCTGCTTGAGGGCGAGGAGCGCGGTGAAGAGGTCGGCGGTTTCCTGCGGGGTGAGGACGGCGGTGGGCTCGTCGAGGATCAGGGTGCGGGGGAGATTCTGCGAAGCGGGCGCGTCGGTGGTGAGGAGGGCCTTGAGGATTTCGGTGCGCTGCTGCTGGCCGACGGAGAGCAGGCCGGTGCGGGTGTCGAGGGGGAGCTGCCAGGCGAGTTTGTCGAGCCAGGCGCGGGCGCGCGGGCGAAGGACGCGCGGCGGGATGCGGGTGGCGAGGGAGAGGTTTTGCAGGGGCGTGAGGGTGGGGACGAGTTTGAAGTGCTGGTGGACCATGCCGATGGCGAGGGCCTGGGCGGCGCGTGGCGAGGCGATGCGGGTGGGGCGGTGGTCAAAGATGATGTGCCCGCGGTCGGGCTGGAGGAGGCCGAAGAGGATGTTCATGAGGGTGGACTTGCCGGCGCCGTTCTCGCCGAGGAGCCCGTGGATGGCGGAGGGGCGGAAGGCGAGGGAGATGTCGGTGAGGACGCGCGCGCTGGCGAAGGATTTGGAGATGTGCTGAAGTTCCAGCATTGCCGGCGCTCACTCACCCGCGGGGATTTTGATGTTGCCGGAGTGGAATTTTTTGGCGGCTTCGTCGAGGAGCGGCTGGACGTCCTTGAGGGTGGTGGCGGTGAGTTTGGGGTTCAGGACGGCGGTGGCGACACCGTTCTCGATGCCTTCCTGGACGATGCCGTTCTTGAAGGTGCCCGCCTGGATCTGCGCGACGGCGTTGGCGAAGGCTTTGTCCATGTGGATCACCGCGGAGCCAAGGGTGTAATCGGGGCAGATGGTATTGGCGTTCTGGTCGGCGTTGGCGCCGAAGGTGTAGACGAGGGGGCGGAGGCCTTTCTGGATGGCGCCGTTGCGTTCCTTGACCGCTTCGAAGATGCCGGAGGAGGCGGCGTCGGTGTTTTGCATGATGATGTCGATGCCTTGTTCGAAGAAGGCTTCGGCCTGTTTTTTGGATTTGGCGGGGTCGTCCCAGCCAGTGTACTGGGTGGTGACGGTGATGGCGGGGTCGATGGACTTGGCGCCGGCTTCGAAGCCGCGCTGCATGGCGGTGACGGTGGGGAAGGGCGCTCCGCCGATGAAGCCGAGTTTTTTGCTTTTGGTGACTTTGGCGGCGGCGATGCCGAGCTGGTAGGAAGCGCCGGAGAGGTCGTAGGCGAGGGACTGGAAGTTGGGCGAATCGACGTCGCCGCCGGAGACCGCGACCTTCAGCTTGATGGCGTTGGGCTTGGAGGGATCGGTGAGTTCCTTGACGGGCTCGAGATATTCATAGCCGTGGGCGACAACGAAGGTGAAGCCCTGGGCATCGAACTGGCGCAGGGCGTCGGCGGCGGCGTCCTTGGTGACGTTCTGGCGGGTGCGGATGTCGAGGTGGTATTGGTCAGCGAGGGATTTGAGCGAGGTCTCGGCGAGCTGGTTCCAGCCGCCATCGGAGGTGGAACCGGCGACCAGCAGGCCGACTTTCATCGTGCCGGACCCTGTGGCAGGCGAGGTGCTGCTCACGGCGGGGGCGGAGGAATTGTCGGAGCAGGCGGCCAGGGACATGGCGGCGAAGGTGACGGCGGCGAGCAGGGGCGCGGGAAGAAGGCGGAGAATCATGGAGTGCTCCTGTCAGTGTTTCCGCCACGTGGCGATTTCCTGGGAACGCCGGTAGATGCCGAACGACATCTGTGCGCAGAGTATACCGATGATGATGAAGAGCGGCTGGGGGTGGTCGCCGCCAATGGTGAAGTCGATGGGCGGGGGGACGTGGATGGAGGTCACGCCCATGCCGAGGACGATGAAGGCGATGCCCGCGACGGTGCCGACCATGCCGGCGATGTGCAGGGAGCGCGGATAGCCGACGATAAGCCAGAGGATTTCCTGCAGGATGCGGCCGCCGTCCATGGGGTAGGCGGGAATGAGATTGAAGAGCAGCAGGCCGCGGTTGATCTGGTACATGGCGTCGGCGACATAAAAGAGATAGAGGGCGGCGGTGTCGGAAAGGTGCAGGTACTGGATGGTGGGAGCGAGGCCATGTTCGAGATAGAGATAGGAGATCGGCCAGAGGATGGCGTTGACCAGCGGCCCGCACACGGTGGTGATCAGCCAGGCCCAGGGGTTGTTGGGGGGCTTGACGAAGGCGATGCCGCCGAGGGGCCAGAGCACGATGTGCAGGGCGAGGCCGCCAACCATCTGGCAGGAGATGGCGTGACCGAATTCGTGCAGCAGCACGGTGGCGAAAAGCAGGGCCATGAAGAGCGAGCTGTAGGCGGGATTCTCGCTGGGCAGGATGATGAAGGCGGCGTAGATCAGGAAGGTCCAGTGGAGGACCACGGTGATCTTGAACCAGCGGCCGAGGGGAATGCCTTGTTCGAAAAAGTTCATAGATCTCCGGGCGGGGGCGACAGGTCGCCGGCATCGGGGTATGGGGTGGGGTCACTGGAGGCGTTGGCACTGACGGGGAATCCGGTGCTGGTGGTGAACTGCCAGGCGACCTGGAAATCGGGGCCGAGCCGGGAGAGAAACAGCAGGGAGTAGGCGCGCTCGAAGATCATGACCGGGAGGGCGGCCAGGGCGGCGGCGTAGAGCACGAAGGATCCCAGGAGCGGGATGAGGGAGAGGGCCCAGGCGATGCAGCAGGTCATCAGGAACACCAACAGCATGCCGATAGCGGTGGCCATGCCCTCGGCAAGAGAGGAGACGGTGAGCAGCAGGAAGTAGAGGAGGGACTGCCCCAGGTTGGGGCGAACGACCGTGGAATAGGCCATCTTGAAGGCGGGCCAGGCGTTGATGCGGCGGATGTACATAAGGGGAATGGCGACGTGATAGAGCAGGTTGCGAAAGAACCAGAGCAGGGGGATGCCCAGGAGCACGAGCAGCAGGGTGATGCAGATGGCGGTGAGGGTCCAGCCGGAGAAGCGGTAGGGATTGCCGGCGAACATCGGGTTGAAGTCGGGAATGATGAACAGCAGGCCGATGGTCGCGGAGAGGAGGAAATAATTGAAGATCGCCAGGTCCCAGTAGATGAAGAATTTGAAGAGGTTGTTGGCGAGCGGTTTGTGGGCGCGGAACCGTTCTTTGACGGTGCCGGAAACGCCGACGGTGGAATCGAGCAGCATGAATTCGCCGCGGGCATTGAGCCAGCGGTAGAGGACGTAGATGGCGAAGAGGAAGGCGACCACGACGGTGGCGAGGGCGATCACCAGCAGCAGGTGGTCGTGAATCCAGGTGAAGATTTTCTGGAAAAAGTCGCTGGGGGAGGGGCCGGGCGGGGCGCCGGGACCGCCGCCGCCGCCGCTGCTGCCGCCGCCGCCATTGAACATGTTGAAGTTGCCGCCCCCGCCGGCGCCCAGGAGGGTGAGCCACCCGCCCACGGCGATGGCGGCATAGCGGCGCCACTGAAAGGGGCGGAACAGCACGGCGCCCACGCGCTGAAAGGATTCGCCGATGGGATCGGTGGCGCTCAGCGGCATAAAAAGGCATCCTTGGTGAGACGCAAGATCAGGAAGCGGTCGGCACTTTCAAGGCGCGCTTCAGCACCTTGCCGGTGGGCGTCATGGGGAGTTGATCGACGAAGTGTACCTCGCGCGGGACCTTGTAGGGGGCGAGGCGTTCGCGCACGTGGGAACGCAGGTCGTTGGAGGAGGGCTTCTGGTCGTCGGGCAGGTCGGGCTTGAGTTGCACGAAGGCCACGGGGGCCTCGCCGCGGGCTTCGTCCTTGATGCCGATGACGGCGGCGATGAGCACCGCGGGATGCTGCTTGAGGGCGTCCTCGATCTCGCGCGGGAAGACCTTTTCGCCGGCCATGATGATCATGTCCTTCTTGCGGCCGGTGATGTAGAGAAAGCCGTCGGGATCGATCCGCGCGATGTCGCCGGTCTTGAACCACTTGTCGGGCGTGAGCACTTCGGCGGTCTGCTCGGGCTTGTGGTAATAGCCTTTCATGATCATGGGCCCGCGGAGGTAAAGCTCGCCGCCATCGGTCCCGGGCGGAAGCTCTTTGCCCTCTTCGTCGATGGTTTTCGCCTCGACGCCTGGGATGAATTTGCCCACCGCGCCGGGTTTGTGGTCCCAGGGGAGGTTGATGGCGACGATCGGCGAGGTTTCGGTGAGGCCGAAGCCTTCCATCAGGGTGATGCCGAACTTGTGGCGGAACTGCTCGATGAGGGTGACGGGCAGGGCTTCGCCGCCGGAAAGGGCGATCTTCACGGTTTTGAGTGAATCGGGATGGGCGGACTTGGCGTTGGCCAGCACGGCATACATGGTGGGCACGAGGATCAGCACCTCGATCTGGTGCTGCTGCACGGCCTGGAAAACGGCCGGCGGCGAGAAGCGCGCCTGGTAGACGACCTTCGATCCCAGCATGGCGGGGATCAGGAAGCAGCCCATCAGTCCGAGGGTGTGGAACATCGGCAGCACGCCGAGAAATATGGTTTTCTCGGTGAACTTCGCGTGGATGCAGGAGTTGATGGCATCGGATTCGAGGTTTTCGTTGGTGAGCATGACGCCCTTGGGCGTGCCGGAGGTGCCGGAGGTGTACATGAGGACGGCGGTGTCGTGAGGTTTGCGCGCGGGCAGCGGCTTGACGAGGGTGCGGAGGCTGTCGGGGTGGGCGGCCAGGGCGGCCATGGCGGCGAGGCCGGGACGCTCGAAGGTGAGCGATTCCATGGTGACGACCTTGAGGGTGTCGCCGCCGACCAGTGCGGCGGTGGCAAGGGCGAGCGGCTTGAGGTGCTCGATGGTGAAGAGGATCTTGAGGCCGGCATCCTTGGCGATGATGGCCAGTTCTTCGGGCTTGAGCAGGTAATTCAGGGGGAGCGCGACGCGGGAATCCCAGCGGCAGCCGCCAAAAGCGACGACGAAGGCGGCGGTGGGGGGGATCAGCAGGCCGACGTTGTCGCCGAAGGAGTCGCGTGGGGCGAGGGTGTGGAGGTGATCGACGAAGAGGTTGGCGCCATAGACGAGCTCGCGGTAGGTGAGGGTGCGCTGGTCGTCGACGATGGCGACGTTGTTTGGCGTGCGGAGAGCGTGCTCGAGGACTTTTTCGAGAATCATGAAGAAGCTCCGCGGTTGACAGGGGCGGGCCAGCGGTGCATGTTGCTGGCCGGGCTTTGGCGTGTGCCGGGGCCGGGTGAAATGTACCGGAGGCGGGGCGGTGGCACAACGCGGGCGCTGGCAGGCAGGAGGATGCGGGTGCGACGGATGAATCGAATCGAACGGGCGGCGGGGCTGGGACTGGCGGCGATGGCCGTGGCACTGGGGCTGGCCGGGTGCACGGCGACGGACGCCGACCGCAAGGCGCTGGCGGCGGGTTATGCGCAATACCAGTCGCGGCAGTTCGACCAGGCGGAGCAGGCGGCGACGGGGTACATGACCAAGTATCCGTCCGCGGAGAACCTCGACGAGGCGCTCTATTTGCGCGGGCTGGCGCGGCTGGGACGCGGCGACAAGGGCGGGGCGGCGCAGGACCTCACGGCGGCGATCGCCAAGTCCAAACGCAATGATCTGAAGGCCAAGGCCCACCGGACGCTCGGGGACATCGCCTTTGACGGGACGCGCTGGCCGGAGGCGCAGCGGGAATATGAGCAGGCACTGGCGGCCGGCGGCGGTGGGGCGGCGGGGTATGTGAACTACCGCATCGGGGCGACGCTGCAGGCGGAGGGCCGGTGGGACCAGGCGAAGACGTACCTGGACAAGGCGGCGGCGAGCGGGGAGGCGAACGTGGCGGATCGCGCGGCAGAGCGGGCCGGGGCACGCTATTTCACGCTGCAGTTCGGCTCGTTTCGGGAACCTACCAACGCCAACGCGCTGGCCCGGGAGCTCAACGCGGGGCAGGTGCCGGCGGGGGTGTTCAAGGAAACGCACGAGGGGCAGGTGGTCTATGCGGTGCGGGCCGGCGGGTATGCGACGTGGGCGGCGGCGGATGGGGCGCGGGCGAAGCTGCTGGCGAAGTATCCGCTGGTGACGGTGTACCCGTGAGGACGAATGACCAATATAAAATGACAAAGGACAAGTGGGGGGAAGCGACCCTGTGAGGGGTTCATGGGGATGGCTGCTTGGCGATTGGGGTTTGGTGAGATCTTTTTTTCGGATCGAGGCGGTGGGCGGGGCGGGGGCATCGGCGCGGGCGTATGTGCCGGCGGTGATGGTGTCGCGGGCGCTGGCGGTGGTGCGGCTGCTGGTGGTGGCGCGGATTCTGGGGGAGGCGGGGAAGGGGGAATATGGGGTGTACCAGCAGGCGCTGGTGCTGATGAACTGGGTGGTGCCGATCGTGATGTTCGGGCTGGGGGATGTGGCGGAGCGGTACGCGGCGCGGTTTGAGCGGGAGGGGCGGCTGGGGTGGTGGGTGCGGCGGCAGGTGGTGCGGCTGGCGGCGGCGGGGGTGGCGGCGGCGGGGGTGATGGTGGCCGCGACGCCGTGGGTGGCGCAGCGGGTGTTCCATCTCGACGGCGGCGGGTGGGGACTGGTGGGGACCTGTGCGGTGGTGATCGCGCTGCTGGCGGGGTACCAATATGTGGCGGCGGTGCTGCGGGGCTTGCGAGCGTATGGGGCGGCGGCGGGGATGGAGATGACCTCGGCGGTGCTGCTGCTGGGGTTGTCGGTGGCGGCGGCGCTGCGCGGGCAGGCGGTGGGGCTGGTGTATATGTATGGGGTGTCGCTGGCGGTGCCGCTGGTGTACTGGGGGAGCATCGTGTGGGGGCACGTGGCGGGGATGCAGGAGGCAGCGGGCGTGGGACGGGGCAAACGGGAGGCGCGGCTGTCGCGGTTCGGGCAGTGGGCGCTGGTGCGGCTGCTATTGATGATGAGCTTTGGTTTCTTGAGCGTGTGGGGCGTGGGGCATCTGGCGGCGCGGGCAGGGGCGGAGCCGGCGGAGGTGCGGGCGCAGCAGGCGGAGTATGCGGTGCCATACCGGGTGGCGGAAATCCTGGCGTATGTGGCGGTGACGGCGTGGGCGTCGACGTATGGGATTGCCGCGAAATTCTGGGCGCATGGGCAGACGCGGCGGGGGCGTGCGGAGCTGTTTCGGGTGGGGCGATTTGGCACGGCTGCATTGGCGATTCTGGCGGCGGGGGCGGTGATTTGTCGGGGGATTGTCGGGTGGATTTTGCCGGCGTATGGAGAGGCGGTGGAGACGTTGTTGCCGCCATTGATGGGGGTTTTTGTGTGGTACGGCGTGCTGGCGTTCTGCACGACGTACGCGGACCTGCGGGAGATGCCGCACCGGGGGGCCTGGCTCTGGGGTGCGGCGGTGGCGGGGCAGTGGGTGGTGATGATTTTTGGCGGGGAGGGGCCCGGGGGCACGGGGGGGCCGGGGCCGAAGGAGGCGGTGGTGGCGGCAAGCGCTGCGGGGCTGGGGATGGCGGTGCTGGTGCTGGCTCCGCTGGTCCTTTGGTGGCCGCGGAAACTGACGGCGACGGGGGTGCCGGTGGCGGTGGTGGCGGCGTCGGCGTCGTCGTTGTTCCTTCCGGCGGGGGTGGTGGGGGTGCTGGGGCCGCTGGTGCTGCTGGGGGGGGTGGCGGGGCTGCAGGTGACGGGATTGCTGGTGCGGCGGTCGGATCGGCGGCGGTGGCGGCGGTGGCTGGCGACTTGAGGGGAAACTGGGAAAGGTCGCGGCTGGTGGCGATAACGGCGCGGGGATTCTGGGACGGGCGGGGGAAGAAAGCGGGAAGGGAGAGTGAACTCCGGGGGTGCGGAAGTCCGATGGAGTAGGGACCGGGC
>JBEHXY010000147.1:0-8706 GCA_048498455.1 Planctomycetota bacterium
CTGGGCGACCTTTGGGATGCGGCCGGGGAGGCGGCGAAGGGGGCGGAGAAAAAGTGAGCGCGGGCGGGGGGCGTGGAACTGTTGGGTGCGGCGGGCGTCGAAGGGGATGGAGGTGCATCGTGCGAAATGGCGTTGCGGGGATGTGGCTGGCGGGGTTGGTGCTGGCGTGCGCCGGGCAGGCAGCGCCGGCGACGCGGCCGATGGTGATCGAGCCGACGCTTGCGCCGGAGGGGCATGTGGACCAGATGGTGGTGCGCGGGGTGGTGGGGCAGTGGAACGAGGTGCAGGTGGAGGCACGGGCGGTGGCGATCGACGACCCGTTGCTCAAAAAGATTCGTTGGGAGGTGCGCAGCGCCGATGAGATGCGGCGCGTGGGGCGGGTGGATCTGCATTGGGAATATGTGCCGGTGCGCTCGGTGACGAGCCCCGCGATGCGGGTGTTCACAGGGAGTGCGGCGGCGAAGCTGGGTGAGGGATCGTTCGTGGCGGCCTGGGTGCTGGAGAACCAGCGGGTGTCGAACGTGATGGCGGTGCAGGTGGACAAGAAGCACCTGGTGGCGAACGAGGCGGCGCTGGTGGCGATGGTGGCGGAGCCGGCGCTGAAGGGAAGTTTGCCGCTGGTGGCGGTGGGGGTGGTGCGGCGCGCGGAGGAGGACCCGGCGTGGAAGCCGATCGATTTGCTGGGTCTGCGGGTGACGATCGACGGGGTGACCAACGCGGAGCGGATGGCTTACAGCGGGGGCAACCGGCCGATGGCGGTGGGGGAGGCGCGGGCGACCGTGCGGACGCTGGATGGCTGGAAGGGAACGTGGGAGCCGGGGCAGGCGCGGACGGTGTCGCTGGGGCGAGCGACGACGGTGGCGGAGGTGAAGTCGGATTTGTCGACGCCGCTGGGAGATGCGTGGGATGCGGCGACGGGAAAGCTTGCGGAACTGAAGGAAGGAGCGGCGCCATGAGGCGAGCGTGGGCGATGGTGGCCATGGTGTGGGTGTGTGCGGGCCAGGCAGCGCCGGCGACGCGGCCGCTGATGGTGGTGACGCCCTTGCCGGAGGAGGCGCGGGTGGAACAGGTGGTGGGGCGCGACCTGACCGAAAAGTGGGAAGGGGTGCGGATCGATGCGCGGGTGGTGCGGATGGATCCGGTGGCGATGAAGGGGGCGGGGTGGGAAGTGCGGACGGCTGACGAGAAGCGGCGGGTGGCGGTGCTGCCGATGCCGTGGGTGATTGATTCGGGGTCGGCGGCGGTGGATGGAGCGGATCGGGATTTTCGGATCAGCAAGGAGCAGGCGGCGCAGCTTGCGCCCGCGGGGGATGGCGCGTTTGTGGCGGCATGGATCCTCGATGGGGAGCGGCGGTCGAACGTGGTGAAGGTGACGGTGGACGGGAAGCATGCGTTGAAGGACGAGCCGGTGCTGCGGCTGACGATTGCAGAGCCGACGGTGAGTGGGCGGCTGCCGCCGGCGGCGCTGACGGCGGTGCGTCGCGAGGAGAAGGATCCGGCGCCGACGCTGATCGATCTGATGATGGCGTCGCTGGAGGTGGATGGGAAGCCGGCGCTGGACCGGGGCGGGTTCGGGTGGGGCGGGCGCAACCCGCAACTGCGGGTGGGGGAGTGGGAATCGCGGATGGTGGCGCTGGAGCGGTTTGGCGTGAAGGCGGGGGCGTTGCCGGGGAAGGCAGCGGTGGTGGTGATGGACGTGAAAAGCGAGCCGGTGACGCTGCCGCGCGGGACCCCGCTGGGGGATGCGTGGGATGCGGCGACGGCGGCGCTGGGGAAGTAGCCGCGCGGACCCCTTGGGGCTGCGCCAGTGAACCCACGGGCGAGGTATGCATCCACGAAGGCTGGAGGTGTTCGATGAAGCGGCACGCATTTGTCACGCTGGTGCTGGTCGGAGTCGGCGGGCTGGCGTGCATGGGTCAGCAGGCGGCGACGCGGCAGGCGGTGGGCAGTGTTTGGGCGCTGCATCAACAGATGGAGCAATTTCTTGAGAACGATGTGGTGACGGACTGGCGGTCGGTGCGCATCATGGCTCGAGAGGAAGGGGTGGATGCGGAGGGTCTTGCGAAAGCGGTGTGGGAAGTTCGCACGGCCGACGGGAAGCAGCAGGTGGCGCGGCTGGCGAAGCCGTGGGGAAGGGGGGGTGAGATCGACAACATGAGCACGACATTCATGCTGTCGGCGGCGGATCAGGCGGCATTGGCGAAGGCGGGAGATGGAGAGTACCTCGCGGCGTGGGTGGTGGGGGGGAAGCGAGTGTCGAACGTGGTGCAGGTGAAGGTGGACGCGGCACACAAGATGGCGGATGAGCCGCTGGTGCGGGTGCGACTGGCGGAGCCGGTCGCGGAAGGAATGTCGCCGCTGGTGGTGGTGACGGCGGTGCGGCACAGGGAGGACGAGCCGGCGTTCCGCACGATGGAGATGATGCTGTGTGAGCTGTTCGTGGATGGAAAAGTGTACCGCCTGCGCGGGGCCGGCGGCAGCAGCCCGGGGCCCATGCACGTGGGCGAGGCGCGCAGCGTGGGGATGTCGCTGGCGGCGTTTTCGGTCACGTGGGATGGCACGAAGGCGCACACGTTGAAGGTGCGGGTGTTGGCGAAGGACAGCGCGGAAGTGCGGGCAGATCCGGGGACGCCCTGGGCGGCGGCTTGGGATGGGGGGACTGCCGCGCTGGGGGCCGTGATGGCCGAACGGGTGCGCCTCGCCGGGAAGGCAGCGGGTCCGGACGGAAAGCCGGCGGCGGGGTATGAGGTGATGCTGACCGGCGAGGGCGGGCGGCGGTTCGCTGGCAAGACGAATGCAGACGGAACCTATGCGTTTTCGGGAGTTCCCGACGGCGACTATGAGCTGGCGAGCAACCCGGTCGCGCGGGGACAGCCGCAGGTGGTGATCAGCGGGGTGAAGATTTCCGGAGAGCAGGCGGTGAAAGAGGACCTGTCGTTCGAAGGGAAGTTTGAGATTTCCGGCAGGGTGATCGGCGCGGACGGAAAGGCGGCGGCGGGGCGGGCCGTGGATGCAACGTGGACTTCGGCGGATGGCAAGACGACGTTCCTCAACACAGTGGACAGCGGTGCGGATGGGACCTGGACGATGAAGGGGCCGCTGGAGAAGGTGAGTTATGTGGGCCTGAGCGGGACGGGGAAGCAGCCGGCGCCCTATCACGACGTGAAGGCGGGGCGGAAGGATTTGGATTTTCGGGTGAAGTGAGGGTGCGCGGTGATGGAGCGCAGGAGCGATACGGTGGCGGAAGAGGGTGCAGGCGGGAGGGAGGTGGTTTGCGAGTATGCGAGCCGGCGGGTGACGCTGAGTGCTCCGAGCGGCTGGAGCGCTTTGGGGTCGTTCATTTTGGGGTTGCTGCTGGCTTTCCTGGCTTGGTGGGGGGCGGTTTGGCTGACGAGCCGGTGGCCATTTCCCAGGGAGGTGATGGGGCTGTTGAATTGGTGCGTTTTACCGGGAGTGTTCATTTTGGCGCAGCTGGTCTTGCCGGGCTTTCTGTATGCGCGGCGATGGCATTTTGATCCGGCGGCACGGGTGGTGACGAGGTCCTCGATGATCTTTGGCATTTCGACACGGGCGCAGCGGGTGTGCGGGTTCGGCGAGGTGGGGAAGCTTTCGATTCGGCGACGCAGCGGGGAGGAAGGGCTGGCGCTGGAGCTATGGATTGGCGATCGGGCGGTGTGGCTGCCGGGGAGCAGGGGGGTGTTGCGAAAGGCGCCGGTGGTCGCTGCGATGTTGGGCAAAAAGAAGCAGGGGTGGGATCGGCATGGGTCGTGGACGTGAAGGGGCGCGTTGCCTCCCCGCTCGCGCTAGCGTCCAAACGTCGGTGCATTGCTTCGCGGCAGTGCGGATCAGGGGGTGGCGGTAAGCGAATTCAGGTACGCTTCGAGGTGGGTGTAGCCATCCTTGTCGAGGGTGGCGGCGTCCGCGGGGTTTTTGGGGTCGAGGCCGTGGGCGGATTCCCAGGCGTCGGGGATGCCGTCGTGGTCACTGTCTTCGGGGGCCTTGGCGGAGGAGGTGGCGGGAATGGCGGCGATGCCGCCGACGTCTTTTTCGTCCTTGATGATGGCGCCCTGCTTGCCCAGGGAAGTGAGCTGCGCGATGACGCGGGCGTCGATGGCGTCGCGGTGCAGCGAGGCGCCGGCCTGCTTGACGATGTGGTCGTAGGCTTCCTGCGGGGAGAGCACGGCGACGGGAACCGGCGGGTGGTTGAAGGCTTCCTGGACGAAGGTGGGCGCTTCGCCGGGGCCGTTGCCTTTGAAATCGTCGGAGGAGAGCGGGCGCGGGTTGAGCTGGCCGTCCTTGTCGAGGTCGATGAGGTTGCCGCTGGAGAAGACGTTGTCGGTTTTGGTGTACATGGGGAGGGCGGAGCGGTCCTTGGAGTTGGGGCCGGCGATGAAGAGATTGTTGATGACATCCTGGTGCCATTGGGCGGCGGAGTGGCCGCCAACCAGGCCGCCGACTTCCCAGTTGTAGACGACGTCGTTGATGACCTGGATGGTGCCCTTGGCCTTGGGGTTGCGGGAATTGTTGTCGATCCAGAGGGTGCGGCAGACGGTGATGTTCATGGCTTCGTCGATCAGCGCGCCGAAACGCTGGGGATCGATGGCTTCGGAAATCAGGCAGTCCTGCATGGTGATGTCGTGCGAGCGGTCGTCGACGGGCTTGGGCCGGAGGGACTTGGGATCTTCCTTTTCCTCGTCGGCGGCGGCGGCAGCGCCAGGGGCAGCGGCGGCAGCGGGGGCAGCGCCGGCGGCAGGCTTGGCGGCGGCGGGCGCCTTGGGCGCGGCCTTGGCGGTCATCCCGGTGTTGTCCCAGCGGCCCCAGGAAATGGTGAGGTGGTCGAGAAGGATGTTGTGGCTGTAGTTGATGCCGAGGGTCTTGGCGCCGCGGGCGCTGGCCATGCCGGCGCGGAAGCGGACGTAGCGGATGATGATGTTGGACTGGCCGGAGATGGAGACGGCGTTGTTGTAAATGGTGATACCGTCGCCGGGGGCGCTCTGGCCGGCGATGGTGAGGTTGGAGGGGAGGCTGATGGCGGACTTGAGGGTGATCACGCCGGCCACATCAAAGACGACGGTGCGGTTGCCCTTGGAGACGGCCTCGCGGAAAGAGCCGGGGCCGGCGTCTTCGAGCGTGGTGACGTGCACGGTTTCTCCGCCGCGGCCGCCGGTGGCGACGGCGCCAAAGCCCATCGCGCCCGGGAAGGCGGGCGGGCTGGCGGCCAGGGCGGGAGCGGCGAGGGCGACGAGGGCAGCGGCGACAGCGAAGCGTTTCATGAGGGTTTCCTCCAAGCGGTGACTGTAACCGCTCAGCGGCAGAAACAGGAGGGCGTGGGTTGTTGGAACCGCGGGATGGAGTCATATATTTTGCGACATTTCTCTTATTCCGCCATGTTTTCCACCTGCAAAAGCGAATGTTTCCAGATTGAAACAGTTTTCTTGACAGGATTCGAAGCCGGGTTAATTTCGTTATGGACCCTCGTAGTTTCTGCAAAATGGAACGAAGGGGGTTCATGTCAGGTTGGGGCCATCACCTGCGCGAGGAACTTGTGTTCGAAGTGGAACGCCGGCTTTTTCGCGCGTGGGGCTCGAAGTGAGAGGAAGTTCCATGGCGAAAGCGGCGGGAAAAATCTTGGTGGCCGGCGTGCTGATGCTGGCGGCGCGGGCGGCGTTTGCGGGAACGGGCTACAACAGCACCACGGATTCCAGCTGGTTCAACGGCAACAACTGGTCGAACAACCCGATCGCGGGGGTGGCGTCAGATGACGACATCTATTTGGGGCAGGGTTTCACGTCGCTGTCTCCGGACGGGGTGATTTTCGATCCGGTGCACGATCCCAACTATGCCGCCAACACCAGCTACACCTTTGGCACGACCACCCAGACGACCGCGACTTCGCAGCAGTTTGTCACTATTCCCCAGTTGTATCTCGCCGGAGGCTCCGGCTCGGGCAGCGGCGATATTGCGGGAAAACTGACCATCAAGAGCGGGACCCTCACGATCAACGGCGGCAGCACGGGCGTGGGCATCGGGCGGCCGCAGGTCCCCACGACGGTCCTGAACACCTCCGAGGCGGCGACGCTGGTGGTGGTGGGCGGCACCCTCACGACGACGGCCAGCAACGGCGACATCGGGTTGTCGCAAAGCCAGACCAACAGCACGCCGCTGGCCCTGACGCAGAACAACACGCTGGATTACACCAATACCGGCACGATCACGGCGGTGAGCAAACCAGCCGGCGGCCTGCGTTTCGCGCCGGGCGCTGTCGCTTCGGGCTTCAGCTTCAACAACACGGCGATCTTTCGTCATGCGGCCGGCGGCACGGGCTCGGCGACCTTCGCGTCGATCAACATCGGCGGCAACAACGCCTCCACGGGCGTCACCAACAACACCGTCGAATTCCACTACGGCGGCGGCGATGTCTCCACGGTGAACGTGGGCGTTGCGGGGACCGCGGGCAATTCGCTGAAAATCTCCAACAGCACCGCTTCCGCCGGCGGCGGGGCGATCAACTCATTTCTGAATCTGGTGCTCGACGCGGCGCCGAACCAGACGATCGATTCGCGCGTGCAGGACCTGGGCCTTTTCAAACTGGACGACTCGGTTACAGGAACGACAGCGAACACGGCGGGCGTGAACACGACCGACCCCACCAAGGAATTCAAGGACGTCTTGGGCAACGCCCTGACCGAAGGGGCCACCGTCTCGGCGATCCTCGACGGCACCACCTACAGCTGGAACATCTTTTACGACGGCAACATCAGCGGCTCGACGATCACCGGCGCGGGCACGGGCAACGATGTGGTGCTGATCGGGCAGGCATTCCCGGCGGCGGCTCCGGTGCCCGAACCGGCATCGCTGGGCGTGCTGGCGATCGGTGGGCTGGCGCTGCTGGCGCGGCGCCGCAAGGTTTGACCGGTGATATAAGCGGAAATCCGTGCAGGGCGGCCGGCGGGTCGCCCTGCCGTTTTTAACATTTCATGGGCGGGAGGGCGGAAGCGGAGGTGTGCGTGGGTGCGGTTTTGTCACGGCGGGGGCGGCGGGCCGGCGGGGCGTGGGTCGCGGCGGCGGTGGCGGGTACGATGCTGGCGGGGGCGGCGCAGGCGTCCGATCCGCCCTTGCCGGTGTTTGCCAATCGCACCGTGACGGTGACCAACGCCAGCGGGGCCGACACGGCGGCGATCCAGGCGGCGATTGATTCCACCAGCGCCGCCGGCGGGGGCACGGTGGTCCTCAGTGGCGGCACCTACACCGCGGCGGCGCTGTCGCTCAAAAGCAACGTCAACCTGCAAATCCAGGCCGGATCGACCCTGCAGATGCTGGGCATGTCCAGCTACCAGGCAGCCAGCGGCACGACGAATTTCATCACCGCCAGCAATGTCAGCAACGTGGCGATCACCGGCGGCGGCACCATCGACGGGCAGGGATCGGCATGGTGGACCGCGTTCAACAACAACACGATTTCCACGCGGCCGCGCCTCGTGCAGTTCACCAACGCCGCGACGGTGCTGATCCAGGGCGTGACCCTGACCAATTCACCGCAGATCAACGTGGCGTTCGGCAAGACCGACAACGTCACCGTCAGCGGCGTGACCATCAGCGCGCCATCCACTTCGCCCAACACCGATGGCATCGATCCCGCCGGATCGAACTACCTCATTCAGAACTGCAACATCTCCACCGGAGACGACAACATCGCCATCAAGCCGCAGAACGTGGCCTGCAGCAACATCGTCATCCGCAACAACACCTTCGGCACGGGCCACGGCGTTTCGGTGGGGGGGCAGACGAATCTCGGCCTCAATGGCCTGACGGTGTCGGACTCGACGTTCACCAACACGACCAACGGCGTGCGGCTCAAGGCGGGCCGGGGCAATGGCGGCCTGGTGGAAAATGTGACCTACAGCAACCTCACCATGACCAATGTGCAGCATCCGATTTACATCACGAGCTATTACCTCAACGGCGGCGACACCGCGCCCTCCAACCCGGCGAGCGACAGCGGCCAGCCCGTCGACGGCACCACCCCGGCCTGGAGCAATATTTCCTTGAGCAACATCACGGATACCGGGGCGAATGAGATCGGCATCGTGTATGGCCTGCCGGAAATGCCGGTGGAGGGGATCACCTTCAACAACGTGGACATCAGCGCGCAAAAGGGGTTGGAGCTGTACCACGTCCGCGGGGCGCTGGTGAGCGCGGATTCGACCTTTGTGGTGGGCAGCGGCCCGTCGATCCTGACTTTCGACACGACGTTCGCGCCCGTGCCCGAGCCGGCGTCGCTGCTGCTGGTGGGCTGCGGCGGCGTGGGGCTGCTGCTGCGGCGCCGCAAGCGCTGAAGCGAGGCGGCGGGGGCACGCACGAACCCCTCCCCGACAAACCACGGACATAAAAAAAGGGCGGCCGAGGTGGCCGCCCTTTCTTCTTGAAAATGGTCCGCGTTTACTTGGTGTTGTAGGGGAACGAGCGGTCGGGCGCCCTGTTGGGGTTCACGACCCATTCGTAGGGCGAGGGGCTGGCGTAAGGCTTGGGTCCTGCCAGCACGATCGGGTCGACCGTCAGGATGGACCCGTCGATGAAGAGCATGTTGGTCATCTTGTTGTTGCGGTGGCGCGTGCCGGCCATGGGCGTGTAGCCGTGGGTGGGATCCGTCTGGAATTGCGTGGCCTTCTTGACGGTGTCGAACCAGAAGTCGTTGGAGCCTTTGTC